>JAFGNO010000194.1 GCA_016926985.1 Anaerolineae bacterium | reverse complement strand
GGCCTTGCTGGCTGGCTCCATCCTGGCTTTTCTCGCCGCCAGCCTGCCCGCCATTCCGACCGGCTTCTGGGACCGCCACCCGCAGCCTACCCCCGGACGCTTGCGCCGGGCGCTGATTGGCTTACCTTTTCCTGACACTTGCCCCTTCCGGCAAGATTTCGGGTAAAACGGTCGGCCACCGGCCATTTGCCGACCGATTTTCCGGCCCGAAGGCAGTCAAACCTCAAACCAGGCCGCTTGACCGTCTTTCAATACGCTTTTCTGCTCTCCATTGTTAAGGTGCGCTTTGCCAGATTTCTTCTGGTCGGGCTTCATTTACCGGAAACTAAAGGCGATAGCGAAGATCAGGGGGGTAAGTAGCCAGAGCCAGGCCGCCTTTGCGGTGATTTACGGATAGTTTCTTGTCTCTAATCACGGCCACGCATGGTGGGATCGAGCGCGTCACGCAGGCCATCGCCGAAGAAGTTGAAGGCCAGCATGGTAATCGTAATCGCCAGGGCAGGGAAGATCGCCAGGTGGGGATCGCTTTGCATCCCTCGCCAACCTTCTGACAGCATCACCCCCCAGCTTGGAATCGGTGCTTTGACGCCCAACCCGATGAAACTCAAGGTGGACTCGGTCAGGATCAGGCTGGGAATGGATAAGGTCAGCGCCACGACAATCGGGCCAATGCTGTTGGGCAGCAGGTAACGTGTGATCAGGCGAGCAGGCTTCGCACCCAACGCGCGGGCGGCGGTTACAAAGTCCTGCTCACGGATGGATAGGAACTGACCCCGAACTAACCGCGCGGTTCCCAGCCAGCTCACGACACCCAGGGCAATAAATAACCCTACCATAATCAGGGCCGGGCTGGAGTTCGGCGGGATCACGAGCATCATCAGGATGATGAACAACAGCGTGGGGAAGCCATACATCAGGTCAACGAAGCGCATCATCAGGTCGTCAACCCAGCCGCCGAGATACCCGGCGATGGCCCCATAGGTCAACCCGATCAGCATCGAGGTCAGCGAGCCAACAAAAGCCACGCCGAGCGATACGCGCCCGCCAAAAATGACGCGGGTGAATACATCCCTGCCCAGTGGGTCGGTGCCGAAGGGGTGTTCAATCGTAGGGCCTTCACGTGTATTGCCAAAGTCAGGGGCATCCCGGTCATACGGCGTGACGATCGGGGCAAAAATTGCAGCGAGCGTGATCAGGACAATGTACAGGCCCGCAATAGTTGCAACTTTATTACGCAGCAAGCGCCGCCAGGCATCCCGCCAATAGCCATAAGATGGGCGCTTCAAGACATCTTCTGCACCGGCTTCAGCCGCTACCTGTACTTGTGATTGAGTATCTACAGTCATTGCAAGTTCTCCTGGATAAATTATCCCGACGCCGGTCAGTCAAAACGAATGCGCGGGTCAAGATAACCATACGAAACGTCAACAGCAAGATTGGCAAAAACCAGCACCACTGAATAGAACAAAATCGCCGCCATAATGACCGAATAATCCCGGTCAAAGACGGCTGTCACGAAGAACTTGCCAATGCCGGGGATGGCAAAAACGTGTTCTACCAGGAAGGTTCCCGTCAACCAGGCAGCCAGCAGAGGGCCCATAATGGTTACCACCGGGATCAAGGCATTGCTGAGGGCGTGGCGGTTGAGTACCACCCATTCGGTCAGACCTTTGGAACGGGCAGTACGGATATAATCCTGGCCGAGAACTTCAAGCAGGCTGGCCCGTGTCAGCCGGGCGATAAAGGCCATGCCACCGGTGCCCAGGGTGATCACCGGCAGCACCATCTGTTTCCAGTCATCGCCCCAGCCATAAACAGGCAGTATCCCCAACCCTAAAGAAAAGATCAAGATCAGGATCAGGCCCATCACAAAGTTGGGCACAGAAATCCCAATGGTTGAGATAAACATGGCAAAATGGTCGGGGAATTTATTGCGGAAAACGGCTGAGATAACCCCCATTGGGATGCCGACGATCACGGCCAGAACAAAGGATAGGAACCCTACCTCGGCAGAAACCGCGACCGGGACATTTAAGGGGTCGGAGCCTTCGACACCAAACATCAGTTCGTTAACGGTGAAATCCTTCTGACGCAGTGAAGGCCCAAGATCAAAGTGAAACAGCAGGCGGCGCATGTAGTCGAAATATTGCACCACCGGTGGGCGATCCAGGCCATACTGCGCTTCCAATTTGCGCTGAACTTCCGGCGAACGAGGCCGACCGCCTGCATCAGAGCTAAACGGGCCACCCGGCACGAGCTGCATGAATGTAAAGGTAACAATGGAGACCAGCAGCAAAACAATTACTGACCTGATCAACCGGTTTATGATAAAAGTAACCATATGGTCCCCCTATCTTTCATCTGGTTAGTTTAGTGCGCATCATGCTGACATTACAGAAAAACAAATAATAAAGATGAGTCCAGGTTTCCCCCTATATGGGGAAATAAAAACACTGAGAGTCTGCGCATGATGTGGCAGGCTGCATGGCATACACCATGCAGCCTGTCAGTCTCAAGGACAGTGGGCTTAGCCCACTGTCCTGCTTGACAGAATATCAGTTATCCGAGCGGGGTTTAGAAACCGCCGCCGCCGATAACGTTGCATTCCTCAAGTGTCTCAAGGTAGGTGCCCCACTCGACGTTAACGGTGCGGACATCAATACCCAGATTTGCTTCCCACATGGCTTCAACCGCCTCAAGGATCGACTGGTTGTCGCCACTCTTGTTGTACCACAGCTCGATGACGATCTCGCTGGGGTCCCCGATACCGGCCTCGTCCATGTAAGCCTGGAGATAGCCCTGGGCAGCTTCTAAGTCAAACTCGTAGCCAACTTCACCCTTGCCCTGATAGCCGACGATCTCGGGCGGGATCACGCCATAAGCATCAATTCTCCAGGGCTTGGCATCGACGTCATCCAGGATGACACGCTTGTCAACAGCCGCCGACAGTGCGCGGCGGAGGTTAACATTGTTGGTGTGCTGAGCAGTGGTGTTAAAGCCGAGATAGTAGGTGCCGGGGCGCGGCAGCCGGACGAAATTATCCGGATACTCTTCGATCAGGCGTGGGGTTTCCTCACCAGGGTAGCCAGCATCCATGGCGTTGGTCGCATCGACTTCGCCAGCCTCAAAGGCTGCCAGGGAGGTAGCAGGCTCAATGATGATCGGCAGTTCGATGGTCTCAATCGCAACGTTCGCGGCATCCCAGTAGAGCTCGTTCTTGGTGAGGACCACGTTTTCGCCGGGGTTATGCTCGGCCAGAATGTAGGCACCATTGCTGACAAAGTTGCCAGGTTGGGTCCAATCTTCGCCAAACTCCTCGATGACATCGAGGCGGATGGGGTGCATGGTGCTGAAAGCCAGGATGCTGTCGAAGTAGGACAGCGCCTCGGTCAGGGTGACCTGGAGGGTGTAGTCGTCAACGGCAACCACCGAGTCGAGGGTCTCAAGCTCACCGGCATTATATTCAGCAGCGCCTTCAACGGCAAACATCACGTAGGCGTAGTCATTTGCCAGCTCAGGGCTGAGCAGCCGGCTGATGCCATCCACGAAGTGCTGGGCGGTGACCGGTTCGCCATCTGACCAGACCGCATCTTCACGCAGGTGGATGGTATAAACCTTACCATCTTCAGAAACTTCGAAGCCGGTGGC
>JAFGNO010000193.1 GCA_016926985.1 Anaerolineae bacterium | reverse complement strand
TGCTCGGACAGCAGCACCCGGTCGCCCACTTTTGGCGCGCCCGTCCACTGCCCGTGCAGGGCACGGATGACCGCCTCGTCCCGGTAGTTGGGCCGGGTCAGGTACAGGCGCACGCTCCTGAGGCGCAGGCGGGTAAAGAGGGCATTTGTGGCCTGATCGAGCATCACCTCCAGGTCATCAGCAAGGCCCCCGCCCAGCAGGTCGGTTGCCAGATCAAGCTGCTCGCCGCGAAGCTGGAGCCGGGACGTCACCCGTTCCAACGCGCCGGCAATCACCCCGGCATCGTAGCGGTCATAGCCACGGATTTCCACGTCCAGCCGGTCATGAAGGACTTCTTCAGATATCTGGGCCAGCTCCCGGAGGGGCCAGGAAACAGCCAGCGGGACCACCACCGACAGGACGGTGATAGCTAACCCTGCCAGCCCGATAGCGACCTGGGTGGCAAGCGCCGACCGGCGAAACTGCCGGAAGACTTCGCCGCCTTCCATGCTGGTATAGACCACCCAATCAAGCGTCGAGAGCGGAGACCCTTCCTCAACGAGCGCTGACAGGGATTGGAATCCGTACAGGCGTCTTAATGCAGCCTTAACGCGGTAACTGCGTGAGCCAGAGTTTTCGGCCTGCGAAGCTGCCCGAATGGAGAACGGAAGCACATTCAGCTCAGACGCAGCGTTCAAGTACACCGGATCAAGTTCTGAGAAAAGCATGATGCCAATCGTCGATTCGGGGTTAGTGATTGCCGCGTAGTGTTCAGAATCGATCCCGGCAACCAGCACCCCATCCAGTTCAGCACTCCCTGATGGTGCAGCGACCGGAATGACGATCAGGACGCTACGCTGGCCTGCCGCCTCCTCTGTACCGACCACCAGGTCGACAGGCAGCGCATCTGCGCCGGCAGCAGCCAGGATGTCAGTTGAAGCCAATTCGGGCGAACGGGTCAGCACCGTACCATCCTGATCCACCAACACGACAGCCCGGACATCGCTGTACGATCTGCGGTATCGATCAAGGGCCGATTGGGGATCCTCACCGCTGGCTATGCACTCGCCGACGCCCTGAAGGGCCAGCAGGTCACTTTCAAGCAGGCTAATCACCCGGGCCGATTCAAGCTGGCCGGCAGTTTGCAGTTCATCCTGTACACGGTGTATGTGAGAAAACCGGAGCAGAAGGGTCACCCCGACCAGGAGCAGGACGGTCAGCGCCAGCGCCAACAGCGAAAGGATGAGCATGGTAAAGGTGGGAATTGGCTGGCGATCCGGGTCATAGCGCAGCCAGGTCCGGACAATCAGGCGCAGCAGCGGTCTCCGGGGCAGGTTAATCGGACGTCCCTTTCCCTCCACCAGCTCGGTTTTATAAAAGTATTTACTGAAGTTCATGGTGTGATTGTCCCGTGTGCATTGATTTTAGCGTGGCAACTAACTGGCACACGTGGTCGTTATAAAGAGCCAGTCGACACTGACTTTCTTATCTGGAAAGTCACTCCCTGTATATCTTAAACCGATCAAAGGGATTTTCAATAAGCACAAACTCTTTGTAATGCGGCTGTAAGATACTTTACTGACCCAATCAGATATCCCGGGTAACCTGCTGAAACCAGCCCGCAGGCTGCTCACACAAAAGAAAAAAATGGCAGCGGCTCCAAACCGCTGCCTGCAAATCACACCGGGGTAAAAATACAACTACCGCCCGCGCCGGGTCATCTCATCCACCATACCCTGAAGCTCATCAAGGCGCTCCTGGGCATGTGGCTGACCACCCCCCACATCCTCCACCGGTCCCCGCGTCCCTCCTTCAGGAACTGGCGGAGCGGCGGCCTGCATATTGGCGATGTTGATCGCTTCCTGCGCGACGCTGCCAAGCTCCTGGTTGCGCTGCGCCTGCACGTACCCCTTCAAAATACCGGCGCCACCCAGCCCAGAAGTTACCGCGACGGCAATAAGCTGGAGAATATTGCCAGGCTGGTTGAGGGCATACAGGACTAATGCAGCCAGAGCACCAACCAGCATATCGGCCAGGAAACCCAGGTCCAGGTAGAAAGTGACTTTGTTTTCCTCGCCCTCCTGTTTGACAATCTTTTTGCAGGTGCGCGGCAGTTCGATGCCGTTTTCCTGGAGCAGCCCCAACCCAAACCCGCCGGCAAGCCCAAACAGCGCGGCAATCAGCAGATCAAGCCAGATTGTGTCCATTAAAGGTTCAATTTGCATCCGTATCCTCCCCATATTATGTGGATGTTCTGCCAACAAGATACGCCCGGTTGGTCAGGTTGTCAAACCGGGGATCAACGGAAACGGAGAGGTGTTGAAAACACATGGTCGGTTTTCTACAATCTGTCCTGCGGCTTAAATCCGGGCCGGGTTAATAGTCCAGAGCATATCAACCAATGGAGTATCGCATGCCCTTTCAGGCCATTCTTCTCAATATTCATTCCTGGGTGCGCTGGCTGGTGATGCTGGTCGCACTGGCAGTGGTAGTCAAGCATGTTATCGGACTGGTGAAGAAAGCACCCTATGACCGGGTGTCCAAAGGCCTGACGGTCGGGTTCAGCGGGCTCATGGGCCTGAATGCCCTGGTCGGGGTCGTCCAGTTGATTGTCGGCTGGCAAGCCCTCACCGGGGTCGCTTGCGGGTTCCCGAACTACCAGATCGAGCACGTAACCGTCATGCTCATCGCCGTTGTGACTGCCCACCTGCCCACCCGCTGGAAACATCTGCCGGATTCGCTGCGCTATCACAACGGGATAATCGCGGTTGCAGGAGCCATCCTGATGGTGTTTATGGCAACTGCAGTGCTGGAAGGCAGCCGCTGGGGATTCAGAGGGCTGGGCGAATAAGCCGTTCGCCAACATCTGAGGCACCGGCTTGCTTCCTGCGTTAACCTGTACGAGTATTATAGAGATTCGGGTTCAAGGAGGAGCAGATGACAGAACATACAGAACAGCCGGTGATCAACTGGGCCTATCCGGCGCCCCGAAAAGGGCTGCCGGGCGCGTGGGATAGATTCATCGGCCCCGGCTCAACACCGCTGGAGACGGCGCTGATTTTGATTGCGTCGCTGCTTGGCGGCGGCATGATGCTGGCTTATGCGCTGCTGGGCGCAGTTGAGTGGGACACACTCCAGATCGTCCTGGCGGTATTGATGGCGTTCGACATCACCGGCGGCGTGGTCGCAAATATGGCCTCCCCCCTAAAACGCTACTATCACCGGGAAGGACGCACACCCTGGCAGCATCTCGGGTTTGTCGCCCTGCACCTGGTCTATCTTGCGCTCGCGGCATTTGTGTTTGATCGCTGGAACTGGCTGTTCTTCGGGATCACGGGCGGGTACCTGCTGGTCGCGGCGGCAGGCGTGCTGTCGCTCCCGCTCTACCTGCGCCGGTCGATGGCCGCCCTGCTCACCTGCGGTGCGATTGTGCTGGCGCTGGCGCTGCCGATTGACGGGCTGGCCTGGCTGGTGCCCTTCCTGTTCATCAAGCTGATCATGGGCAATATCCTGCGCGAGGAACCCTATCGCCCGGC
>JAFGNO010000192.1 GCA_016926985.1 Anaerolineae bacterium | reverse complement strand
CTGTGTAATAAAGAGGAAATGATAGCCCATTTCGGATGATTTTATCTTTCGCCTAATTGTCTCTTGTGCTTAAGTTGACACTTATGATAGGTCAACCAATGCTTTCTGCAATTAGCTGGTATCTCCTGATCACTGCGCTGGGATGGCTTGTCTTTCCACTGGCCTTCCGGCTGCTGCCAGGGCTGCCCGACAGAGGCTATGCTATCAGCCGAACGTTCGGCCTGCTGCTGACCGGTTACCTGTACTGGCTGCTGGCGTCGCTGGGCCTGCTGAACAACTCGCTCGGTGGAATGATGTTCATCCTGCTGCTGGTCACTGTTTTGGTCATAATTATCTACAGGCGATCCAACCAGACGTCAGGGTGCCCCGGCGAGTGGCTTCGCGAGCATCTATTACTGGTTGCGGTGGTGGAGCTTGTTTTTGCTGCCGCATTTGCCGGTTGGGTGCTCGTTCGCGCATATAATCCCCACGTGTTTTACACCGAAAAGCTCATGGAGCTGGCTTTTCTCAATGGGGTGAGAAACAGCCCTGCGTTTCCACCGCGCGATCCGTGGCTCAGCGGATACGCGATCAGCTATTACTATTTTGGCTATGTGATCATCGCAATAGTTGCTGACCTGACTGCGACCGCCACCGGAACTGCATTCAACCTGGGAATTGCGCTGCTGTTTGCGCTGACCGTGGTAAACAGCTACGGGCTAGTCTATAACCTGGCTGCTGCGCACTTCCAGGAGAAGACATTAACAAACAAGAAATCCCTGCCAGTGCTGGCCTCGCTTGTAGGGCCTGTACTGGTCGTACTCATGGGTAACCTGGCCGGCCTGCTGGAGCTTATCCGCTCGCTTGCCTTGCGACCTTTTGGCGCCCAGTTCTGGGCCTGGCTGGATATCATCGACATGGACCAAGCATTCTCTGCGCGGGTCTGGCCACCCAGCACCTGGCGATTCTGGTGGTGGTTCCGGGCTTCCAGGGTCATCCATGACCGGGGTGCGGGCGGCATTTCAAGTGGGGTCCAGCCCATCGATGAATTTCCCGCCTTCAGCTTTTTGTTGGGCGATATGCACCCCCACGTGCTGGCAGTCGCCTTTGTGATCATGGCCCTGGTTCTGGCTTTTAACGCGCTCAACCAGAAGCAGTCACTGCAGCCCGTTCAAGCAGCCGTTTATATCCTCGTATTTGGTGGGTTGGCCTTCCTCAATACCTGGGACCTGCCTATCTATCTGTTTATCCTGCTGGGGGCACTTGTCCTGGCAGCAGCCCAGCGCAGCAGCAAACCGGGCGTCCTCGCCCTGCTCAAGCCAACCGGAACGGCTGCCATCATTTTATTTGCCGGCATTCTGGCGTATTTGCCCTGGTACATCAGTTTTGGCTCACAGGCTGGCGGCATCCTGCCCAATGCCCTGTTTGCCACACGCTTCCACCAGCTTTTTGTTATGTTTGGCCCGCTGCTGTTCATTGCCGGTTGGTTGGTCATTGACCTGGCTGTTCACCACCGAAAGCAGACTGACTGGGCCACCGGCGTAACTGCCAGCGTTGGCCTGCTTGCTGTGTTGATAGCGTTCACTGTGGTGTTGAGTGCTGTCGCCGTAAGGCAGGATCCAGGAGTAATGACCTTTGCAGTTAACACCGCCGGGTATGTCACTGAAGGCCTGACAACAGAAGAAATCGCGGCGCTGGTCCCTGAGGCTGTACAAACAACCATTTTCTACAGACTGGCCCATCCAATAACGCCATTGGTGATGGCGCTTCTCCTGGCGGGGTGCATTGCCCTGCTGGTCAAGCAACCCTATACAGAGGAAACACAGAGCAATCTCTCACGCTCAACGCTTTTCAGCCTGCTGCTGATTGCAACGGCGGTGCTTTTGATCCTTGGGCCTGAATTCCTCTATCTCCGCGACAACTTCGGGCAGCGGATGAACACAATTTTCAAGTTCTACTTCGCCGCATGGATCCTTCTGGGGACGGCATCTGGCTATGGCCTGATCAACCTGCTCATTGAGCGCAGGGGGAGGATTCGCCTGGTTTTCGGGTCCGCCGCCGGCCTGCTGATTGCCGCAGGATTGGTGTACACAGTTCTGGCAATACCGGGTGTATCGCGGGACTCGCTGCGCGCAGCAGACGAGCAACCCCCTACCCTGGATGGCACTGACTGGATCCGGCGGCGGTATCCTGAGGATTACGGCGGCATGCTGTGGTTGATGGAGAACGCAGCACCGGATGACATTGTTTTGGAGGCGATTGGTGGTTCGTATACCTATTACGCCCGTGTCTCAAGCGTAACCGGTATCCCCACATTGATGGGCTGGCCCGGACACGAGGGGCAATGGCGAGGCCCTGCATATACCGAATTTGCAGGCAGCCGGGTGGCCGATGTTCAGGAAATCTACAGCACATTGAATGCTGCCCGCGCCCGCGAGTTGATTGAACAGTACCGGATTACGTATATCTTTGTCGGGTCACTGGAACGCGATCCGAATTATGCGCCAGCAGCAGGCATCGCCAAATTTGATGATTTTCTGACCACCGTGTACCGAAATGATGGTGTGATAATTTACCGGGCAGACCAGCCGCTGGTTAAGGATACGGAATGAACGCATCAATACAGGCCCGCCTGAGCACACGAAGGGATGGTCGACTGGCGATCTCAACTGAAACAGCGATCGTTGTCACACTGCTGATTGTCAGCCTTTTTCTTCGGTTTATTGCTCTGGATTCTCGTCCCTTCAGCATCGAAGAAGCCGATACGGCAATGGCAGCCTGGGACCTCGTTCATGACAGCACGGCGCCAACCTTCACCGCCCACTCCCCCCTGTTGTATGCGCTGACCAGCCTGAGCATGGCGCTGGGAATGACCTCCCGGGCGGCACTCCGGTTCTGGTCTGCAGCTGGCAGCATGGGACTGGTGATGCTCCCTCTCCTGTACCGCTCCAAGATTGGCGGGTTGCCTGCGCTGAGTATGATGGCCATACTGGCCCTGTCTCCAATTGCCGTATTCACGGCCCGGCAAGCTGACGGAATAGCCCTGGCTGTGACCCTTTTCTTTGTCGCCCTTACCCTGTTCGAGCATTATGCAAGACAAAGAATGGGCTGGCTTATCCTCTTTGCCGGGGCATCATTGGGAGCGGCAGCAACAGCTGATTACACACTCCTGCTGCCAGCTATCGCTGGCGGTCTGGGTGGGCTTTATGCCTATGCGACCGATGATGAAGGCCAGCTTACATCAGAACAGGTCAAGCTATTCCTCAGGTCGGTCAACTGGGGATTATTTGCTGCCGGTTTTGCGGCCAGTTTTTTCCTGGTCAGCACCGTGTTTTTTATCTCGCCTGGCAGGCTGGGAGATGCAGCCGATCTGATCGCCCGGTTTATCAACGGCCTTGCCCATCGCCTCCCTGAAACGATTTCACCTCTGTATGCTTTAGTACTCTATGAACCGTTTCTATCCGTAATGGGCCTTATAGGCACCTGGTCAGCCCTGCAATCCACCCGCCCCTGGATGCGGATCGCAGGAGGCTGGACATTGTCAGCGCTGGCAATTTCCCTGTTATACCAGGGAGCCACACCCTCACATGCCCTGTGGGTGGTGATCCCCCTGGCGGTGATGGCCGCTTCAGCGATAGGAAGCCTGCTGGACCTGAAGTGGGATTGTCCCTGGTGGACACTGGCAGCCCAGGTAACCGGGATAACAGGCCTGGCTGCGATGATCTTCGCCGGGTTTATCCAGCATATCCGATCCCCTTATACGATTCCCTTCCCGGTTAATGCGCCGCCCGAAGAAGCAAGCTTCCATATCCCGGTGGACCTCCTGTTGGCCATTCTCTGGCTGCTGCTGCTGGCCATCCTTTTGTTCAGCATTCTGAGTATATGGGGACAACGGACGGCCATTAAGGGAACAGGCCTGGCGTTTATCTTAATCGGTATAGCGGTGATGACCGGACAGAGCGTCAAACTGGCTTTCCCCGGTGTGGGCAATCCCTACGAACCAATCAATTCAAGAGCATCCCAGGCTGGCCTCGATATGTTGGGGGATACCATAGAGGAAATTGGGAAACTGACCACCGGGTACCCTTACGATATCGGCATTACAACCGAATTGGTTGACAGCACCGTCGCCTGGGAACTGCGCGCCTATAACCGGGTGACCTATGTAAACGCGCCCAGCCCAGACATCGACACTGTGCTTGTTGTGACCCGCCCGACTCAGGAGAATCCTTACCTGGGTTCCAGTTACGTCGGCCAGGACTTTGTGATTCACAGATACTGGAAGCCCACCAGTTTAAGCCTCACTGATTACCTGATATGGCTTATATACCGGACGCCCCCTTTGCCAGCCACAGAAGACCGCGTGATTTTGTGGGTGCGCGAGGATATTTTCCGGCTGGTGCAGGCTGGCGGCGTACCAGAGCGGTGACATTCGCTGAGGATATCTCATCCTGATTGTGTATAAACAGTGATGGCCACTACAGAACAAGATTCTCTTCTTAATCTCATAGAAAAAGCGAGGGCGGGCAACGAGCAAGCCTGCGAGGCGCTTTACCGGCAGCATGTCCAGATGGTGTACCGGCTGGCTTGTGGCGTGCTGCTGAATGAAAAGGATGCCGAGGAAGTTGTCCAAGACAGCTTTGCCTATGTTTTCCGAACACTCGATCGCTACGATCCGTCTCTCAGCGCATTCAAGACATGGCTGTATACCATTACGATGAGCAGATGCCGCAATAAGCGGCGGCGAAAGTGGCTGCCCACCGTCCGCCTGGCCGACCTGGGCGATATTGTGCGTGGAAAAGGGCAGCAGCCCGATATGCTTGCCGAGCAAGCAGGAGTTCAGGCTGCTGTACTGGAAGCACTTGGCAGACTCAATCCAAAACTGCGCGTGGCGGTTGTGCTGCGCTATTTCGACGGACTTACCTACCGTGAGATGGCCGATGTCCTTCGGTGCCCACAAAAAACGGCAGAATCACGCGTCCGCCTGGCCCATAAGGCGCTCTATAACCTGCTGGTTGATCAGCGCGACTCACTGCTTGAGAGTGTTTTTCGACATGAATAAAAGAAATAGTGAAGACCATGTACGCCATATGCTAACGGCATATATCTCCAGACAGCTATCACAGCCCCAGGAAAAAGCGATGCTGGAACATACCTGGTCCTGTGACGGTTGCCGGAGCACGCTATCCGGATATGAACGTATGAGCCAGGACCTGAGATTGACCCTGCGCAAGAGCCGGGTGATGCCCGAAAACCTGATCCAATCTTTGTGGAAACAGGCCTGTCTCAGGCAGATTCGATCAGATGCCCTGTCGCCATTATTGAGAGCAATCCCGGTGGCAGTCAGCCTGCTGGCACTCATGATACCGATGCTTTCTTGCCAGGCACTATCTGGTGGACAGCCAGACAGGCTCAGTGTCATCCCCTCCGCCGCTCAGGAAATTGAATTCGTGGCGATACCTATCATCACAGCCGATATTGAAAACCGCACCACAACTGTCCCGGGAGCAGCGGTTATGCCCGCGCTGGTCACGGCAACTGAACCGCATCCGCTCTTTGTCGCAAATCCAACCCCTTTGCCCCAGGCACCGCCGGCATGCTGCCCGGCAAATGACTTATAAGGCTCGGTCTTATGGCAGAAAACAACTCCGCTCACCCCATCTCTCAGACGATAAGCTCTATTGATAACAGATTACAAAGGCTCATTTATCTGGATGGAGAACGTATCGCCTACCTGATCATCTTTGCCGTTGCGATCATTACCCGATTCTGGGACCTTGGTGCACGGGTTATGAGCCATGATGAGAGCCTGCACACCAAATACTCGTGGAACCTGTACCGGGGCGATGGGTTTTCCCACACACCAATGATGCACGGGCCTTTGTTATTTCACATGGTTGCACTGAGCTACCTGCTTTTTGGCGATAACGATTTCAGCTCAAGAATTTACCCGGCTGTGCTGGGCGTCATCATTGTCATGTTCCCGATTTTGTTAAAGAAATGGCTGGGTCAATTCGGGTCGCTGGCAGCTTCGGTATTCTTCCTTATTTCCCCCATGATCCTGTATTACTCACGGTATATCCGGCATGATATCCCGGCTATCCTCGCCGCAATGGTTATGGCCCTGATGATATGGCGCTATATTGAGGAGAGGAAGTTCAAATACCTAGTCATTATGGCTATAGCGCAGGCGATCTTATTCGCCTCAAAAGAGGTATCCTTTATCTATGTTGCGATCTTTGGGAGTTTCCTGACTGTTTTCTGGATCACGCGGCTGATCGATGTGAAGTGGCAAAACAAAACACTTCGGTCGGTTTTCGTTGGAAGCATTGTGGTCGGCCTGTTGGCAGGTTCGGCCATCATGATCATGCGCTACGCAGAGATCAGGGCCGCCGCAATGGCCAGCGAGGAAGAGATAGCGGAGACCATGGTCCCCCTTGATCCAGACATGGAAATGCCCCTGGCTGAAGAAGGGGAACCGACCGATCTCTCTGCTGAGATGACCTATGCAGTAGCAATTGCTGGCGCATCGGTCTTGGTTGCCATCCTGTCTGTTCTGGTAGGCCAATGGAGGAACCTGCGGCAGTTTCCAGAACTTGATGTGGCCATCACAATGGGCAGCCTGATTCTGCCCATGCTCTCCCCATTCCTGATCCACTTTGCTGGTTTTGATCCAATGGATGCCACAGAAACAGGTGTGGCCCGAGGGATCTCATTTACCCTCCCCTTGTTTGTCGCAAGCGTAGTGATCGGGATGGCGCAGTTTATGCAGCCGCCCAGAAACCGGCAGTTTCCTGCCCCCGACCTGCTGTCTGAAGAGGAGATCGCCGACCTGGGTGACAGATATGACCCGGAAACGCAGACCATAGAGGTTCAACCCGATCCCCTTGACTGGATCACGGCGTTCCTGAGCAGCCGGTGGCTTGGATTAGGGGGTGCATTCTGGCTGATATTTGTCTTCTTTTTCACGACGATGTTTACCAACGGGAACGGACTGGGGACGGGGATCGTTGGATCGCTGGGCTACTGGCTTGCCCAGCAGGAAGTTGAGCGCGGAGGCCAACCCTGGTATTACTATATCCTCATCCAGATACCAATGTACGAATTTATGCCCGCCCTTCTTACAACGGCTGCGGGTGGGGTCGGGCTGGCAGCCGGCCTGCGCTCACTCATACGCTCTTTATGGCCGGGCAATGGTGAGGCCGAAGCTGGCCTGCCAAGCAATGGCGCCAGATTCAAATATCTTGACCTCCTTGCCCCGATTCGATTCCCGGTCCTGTTATTCACAGGATACTGGGCCCTGATCAACCTCATTGCTTACAGCATCGCCGGCGAAAAAATGCCCTGGCTGACCACCCACCTGACCACGCCAATGATCCTGATTGGTGCCTGGCTGGTTGGCCGCGCCATTGAGCGGATCAATTGGCGAGACCTGTGGGAAAAACGCGGCTGGCTCCTCATTGTTCTTGTGCCAGTGATGACCGCCGCCCTGCTCAGCATCTTTGGTCCTGGCTGCACCAGATGGCCCCGAAACGTGCTCTGCAACACGGTCGTCCCGGTGACATACCAGACCCCCGTATTCAGTGGCAAGACAGTAAGCGATCTCAGCGCCACCGGCGTCTGGATTGCTGCAGCACTGGTGTTGATCGGCTGTCTGGCGCTGCTGATCTACCATTTGTCTGGAAGAATACGCTTGACCCAGGTGCTCAGGTTACTGGGACTGTTTGTGGTGGGATGGTTAAGCTTCCTGACCGCCCGCTCGGCCTTCCTGGCCAGTTTTGTCAACTATGACTACGCCAACGAGTTCCTGGTTTACGCTCATTCCAACCGGGCAGTAAAGGATGTCCTGGAGCAAATTGAGGAAATCTCCTACACAACAACCGGCGATCTCGGCCTGCGGGTAGCATATGACAACCGCATGTCGTGGCCCATGTCATGGTATTTCCGAAATTACTACAACCAGATTTACTTCGGTGAACAACCCTCACGCGGGCTGATCGGAGATGCGCCGGTCATTGTCGCCGGTTCAGCTAACTGGTCTAAAGTCGAAGCACTTATCGGCGACAGGTACTATCAATTTGACTATATCCGCATGGTCTGGCCAATGCAGGACTACTTCGGCTACGACGATCCATCTGACTTAATTAGCAAGTTAAGGGATATCCTGAATGACCCCGAGCTTCAACGCGGGCTGTGGGATATCTTCTACAGCCGCAACTATGAAACCTACGCTGACGCCGTCATGAAATACCGGGACGGTTATCGCCCTGACTTCAGCCTGGGCAACTGGCCTGTGCCGGACCGCATGCGCTTATATATCCGGAAAGATGTGTTCGCCCTTGTATGGGATTACGGTGTGGTTGCCAGCGAGATAGCAGATGCAATTGACCCCTACGCTGAGGGCGAACGGGTGCTGGTTCCCGACCTGTCGTTTGGCCAAGGATTCCTCAACCGCCCGCATGGTATATCACTTGGGGCGGATGGTCTGATCTATGTCGCCGATTCAAACAACCACCAGATTGCCGTTTTTAATGCAGATGGGGCGTATATCCGTTCCATCGCAACAGGAGCATTAAACGAACCCTGGGATGTGGCATCCGCACCCACCGGAAGCCTCTACATCGCTGACACGTGGAACCACCGGGTCAGTGCCTATGCCAGCAACGGTGATTACCTGCTAGCGTGGGGATATGAGGGCGCCGGCATACCAAATGACACAAGCGCACTCTGGGGCCCCCGCGCAATCGCTGTAGATTTGGAGGGTGATGTATATCTTTCCGACACAGGCAACAAGCGAATTATGGTCTATGACCCACAGGGCAATTACATCCGACAGATCGGGGTTGGTGGGGGATTGGATGGGCAGCTTGATGAGCCTGCAGGGCTGGCCTTTGGCCCCGACGGCTTCCTGTATGTTGCTGATACCTGGAACCAGCGCATCCAGGTGTTCACCAGGGATGGGCTGTTCATCAGGCAATGGTTGGTCGAAGCCTGGTACGCCCAGAGCAATGAACGCCCCTACCTGGATGTAGATGCCTACGGGCGCGTATATGTCACTGACCCCGATGCCTCCCGTGTGCTGGTCTTCAGCAGCCAGGGGCAGTACCTGTACAGCTTCGGTGATTTCACGAACATCGGCCAGGCCGGGTCAATCGCTGTGGATATTGCTTCTGGCAGGATGTTTGTTGTCGATACGGCAAACGGGCGAATACTTCGCTATACGCTGCCAGAAGATACCATTCAATCGCCCTGAGACAGGCAGCCCGGAAAGCCGGGGAACTTATTTACCCGGTATAAACTCATCGGCCAATGCGCGGAAGCGACGGATATTCCCAACCGGTGTGGTCACCAATGCCACGCACCCTGTTCCCAGTATCCAGCGTTTGCCGCCAGTCTGTTGATAAGCGTCACGGGCCTGTTCGATGAATTCGGCAGGGTCTTCCTTGTGGAGCGCATCCCGATCCACACCACCGCTGGCCGCGCCTTTGATCTTTTTCAGCCCGGTTGTGAGGCCCGGAGGTGAGACCCGATCATGCCAGTTGACAACCTGCACTGGATAATCTGACAGAAGTTTGAACATGCTGTCTGGCCCATGTAAATGCAGAACATTCAGCCAGAGATCGTCGATGGCAGATAAGACCTGCTTGTCGTAAGGGATGCCAAATACCTGATACTCAGCCTCACTCATAACGTGATAACTGGCGTGCTGAACGGCAAAATACACGCCGGAAATCCCCCGGCTGCGTGCTGCCTGAATGAAGCGGACGGTTGTGTCGGCAATAGTCTGGAGGGCATAATGCACCTGCCCGGCGTTCTGACGCGCATGCAGCAGCAACCGCTCCTGACCGGCCAGATTCTTCGCCTGAGACAATGGATTGAAAATTGTCTGGATAAACGGCACATCTGTGCCAAAAGCCTGGGATAGTATTTCAAGGCATTTTAGCTGCCTGCCCAGCGAACCCACCTCGGGATCCAGGACCTTCAACGACAGCCAGTCCTCCGGTTGATCAATGACACGCTTTTGATAGGTGCGTGTCCCCTCTATATTGCCAACCCACGAATCCGCCACACCCCAATCAGAGATGCAAAAACTGCTGGAAGGGGATACCTTGACAAAATCCCAGTCGTACTGCTTCTGAAACGCAATATGGGCGGCGGCCTGATCTTCCGGGCGCTGATCATCACCCGGCCAATGCCGCCACAAGGCAACGGCAACCCGATCTGCCGGTTCGCCGCGAATTGTCGCCTGAAGACGCTCACGTTTGTTCATACATACCACCTGTCGATGTGCTGAGATTGGCAGACACGGCAATTGCTTGCCCCGCCATTGGCATCCCATATTATACCATTGCAGGTGCTTCTGGTCTCATCAGGTTTTTGTGGAATTTTCAGATTGCTGAAGACTGATGCAAGTCTATCGCGATACGGGTTATGCGTACCAGCGCAGGATCACAGCCGAGAGCATGGACAACTTCGTCCGGGCGCCCGGTCCCTTCCTGTTGGGATAGCAGGAGATCAAGCATCAAAGTCGCCGGGGAAGACTGTTCGCAGATTATTTGGATATCCCGAACAAGAGGCCGAAGGTTGTAAGACTTGCCGCGTCTTATCCGGATCAGCTCTGTAGCGCGCAGAAACTCCCCTACCCTGCGGCTGATCTCATCGCAGGAACATGCCTCTGCTAATTCAACCCGGTATATTGCTGCATGAGTAAGCATCTGGAGAGGAGGCAGGCTCAATTCAGCAGGGTGGATGGCATAGACTTCAAGTCCCTGTGGACCTGAATCGACCAACACTCTCTGAAGTTCTTGAAGATCGTGGAAATTGCCGTGGACCCAGATATCAAGCAATTCACAGGTGCTTTCCGCGCCCAATGGCAAGGCTGCGGCAAATTGCATCTTCGGACGCGGGTTAAATCCCTGGGAATAAATCAGTGGGACCTGTGCACGCAGCAGCGTTCGTTCCCAGATGCGCGCCAGATCGAGGTGGGATGTGTAACGCAATATACCCCGTTTCCCAAACTCAATACGCAAACGAGAACTTTGTTCAGAAGGGGTGTTGGTCTCAAGCATGAACAGTACTTACGAAGCCCAGGGGCGCTTGCCTGTCAGTTTTTCGATTGCTGTTCGGGGACGGCTGTCCAGCAGCGCAAGCATTGCCTGCATATTCGCGGCATACCGCTTGCTACCCTGTTCTTTAGCCTTGTCGTAGCGTTTTGCCCAACTGTCCAGGCCCTTTTCGAGCTGTTCCGGATTGTTTGATTCCTGCAGATTCGCAGCGATTTCCATCAGTTCTTCTCGCTGCGCTGTTGCTGCTTTCATTGCAATCAGTCCCATGTAGGCACTGGTTCTCTCCGGCTCCGCAAGACGGTCAAGCAGGACCAGGGGCTCAATTGCTTCCAGTGCCTTTCCGACCGGATCAAGCAGCGCTGCCACCAGTATTTTACCTGTCATTTTGGGCAGCCATTCAGCCCAGATATCCAGGTCGCCATCCCGTGACCGCGTAACCAGGGCTTCGTAAAAATACTCCCGAAACTCAGGAGACAGCCGGTCACGGTATTTCATTGCCGAATCAAGCACTTCAGGCAGCAATTCAAGCATGGCAACAGTTGCGTCTGGATCGGGATCGGTTGCCAGTATCTCAACCACGCCCATCATCAGATCCGTCTCATACTTCTCCGGGCGTTTAATGATACTGCGCATAACAGAGACAATGCCGGCCCGGCGCCCATCCGGCCCCAGCTTGCACATTGCCTTAAATGCAGCCGCATGGATGTCTGCTCCCTTTTCCGGATTGGAAAGCAGGTTTGTGAGGGTCTGGATATCCAGGTAGTCGTAATTCTGATCCAAAGGCTGTGCCATTGAGCTTTTCCTCGTGGGCCGGTTGTCCTGAAATGTGTTTCCATCGTAGCATAATGTGGATATGGCAGCAAGAATCACGCCCGTCCACCAAATAGGAACTGTCTCCTGTATCCGCTATAATCACCGAAGCGGTCGCCTGAGAAAACCTGATACCCATTCACCAATCCGGGAGGATAAGGGTCCTGGCAGCCATACGCGAGAGCATTATCACCTTCACCACTGTTTTCCTGGGTATATTTGTCGAAGCTGTACCATTCCTGCTGCTTGGATCAGTCGCATCCGGACTGGTTGAAGTCTTTGTCAGCCAAGACAGTTTCAAGCAATTTATGCCCCGCAGCCAATTCCTTGCTGCGTTCGTTGGTGGACTGCTGGGATTGACATTCCCGGTATGTGAATGCGGGGTTGTGCCACTGACCAGACGGCTGTTTAACAAAGGGCTCCCCATATCGGCAGGGCTGAGCTTCCTCCTTGCTGCACCCATCATCAACCCGGTGGTCATGGCAAGCACCTATGCTGCATTTGGCTGGGGACCAATCCTGATTGGTCGTTTTCTACTGGGTTTTGCCATCGCCGTCAGCATAGGAATCGTCTTCTCCTTTCATAACAACCCATCTCAAATCCTGCGACAGGCGTCGATAAGACAAACTGAAGATGCAGCCACATCCTGCGACCACATCCATCATAACAAGCTCCCGCTACCAAGCCGGCTGCGCCATGCTATGAGCCACGCAGGAGAAGAATTCTTTGAAATGGCACCATACCTGATCATCGGTTCACTGCTGGCATCATTGATGCAAACTGTCTTTCCCCGGAGCGCCCTGCTTTCTGCGGGGTCCGGGCCAGTCCTATCCGTAGCAATCATGCACCTGCTGGCATACGTTCTTGCGATCTGCTCTACGGTGGATGCATTCCTGGCGCTGGCTTTTATCAACACGTTCACAACCGGGTCGGTGCTGGGGTTTCTGGTATTTGGCCCAATGATCGATATTAAAAGCACGCTGATGTTTCTGGGAGTATTCAAACAGAAATATGTGATCTACCTGTTTCTGCTCACGCTGCTCCTGTCTATGGTATCCAGCCTGTTTATTAACCTGGTCGGAGGTGGATAACGATGAGAAGTTCTCATTCTCTCCACCGGCGGCTGCAAGCCCTGCTGCTCATTCTTATGGCTATTTTTTTCGCCCAGAAGCTGGTCAGCGGTACGCTCTACTTCTATATCGGAACGCGATTTGGCTGGCTGGTACTGCTGGCGGTGATCCTGCTGATTGCCATTGCCAGTTCCTACAATCTGGTGGATCAACAGCAGCCAGCCGGTACAGCCAAAACCGACCGATATGAGGGAAACAGGAAAGCCGCCTGGTCGATGCTTCTGGTAACACTGCCCCTCATTCTGGGAGTGCTGGTTCCTGCCCAACCGCTGGGCGCCGGGGCTGTTACTAACAGGGGATTTGCCATGGCCCCGGGTGGTTCCGAAAGCGCAGAGCAACACACCCTGGCTGCCATACCTGGAGAAAGGAATCTGCTCGACTGGGCGCGGATTATCCATGCTCAGACCGACCCGACTGCTTTGAACGGTGTGGAAGCAGAAGTGATCGGTTTTGTATACCGGGGCAGCAGGCTGTCGGCAGACCAGATCATGGTTGGGCGATTTGTCATCACCTGCTGTGTGGCTGATGCCATTGCGGTTGGGCTGGTCGTTCAGTCCCCGGATGTCTCAGGTCTTCCAGTTGATTCGTGGGTTCGCGCCCAGGGTCATTTTAGCGAGGGCATGCTGGATGGTGTACCAACCATCATCTTGATGGCTGAGAGCATCCAGCCAATCCAGCAGCCTGAGCAACCCTATCTTTATCCATAACGCCATGTCAAGACCCGACCGCTTTGACCGCCTGGTGCTGTCCACCATCGCCCTCCTGATAGCCGTTTTGGGTATAGAGATATGGATTGGCAGCAGCCGGGGTGTGACAGTCAGGCTGACCACACCTGAAGACAACAATCCCCCACTCATCACGGAGATTATGCTCTCATTCAGCGAACCAGTGAATACAACAAGCATCGAAGGCCGGTTTTCGATCACGCCACCCGTTGCTGGCGCAATCACCTGGGAAGGGAATAACCTGGTATTCATACCGGAACAAGCATTTACACCCGGTCAGGAGTATGAGGTGGTTTTGTCGGCTGGTGGGGTATCTTTATCCGGTCGAAAAATTAAGCGAGATTTCAGATGGTCATTTACGCCCCGAGAACCCGGTGTTCTCTACCTGGCGCCTGCTGATGCAACCGCTGACACGCTGTGGTTAATCCCGGAGAGCGGCGCGCAACCGGTCAGCGTGTTCACCCACAACGACGGCATATACGACTACTCAATCAACCCTACCAGCCCCGACCGGCAGTTAGCCATTACCGTCAATGATGGCGACGGGCGCCATCACATCTGGTCGGTCAGCATTGATACCGGGGGGCAGAAAATCCTTATTGACTGCCTCCCGGGTTCATGCGGGTCTCCTGCCTGGTCACCGGATGGGCGGCTCCTGGCCTATGAGCGGCAAGTCCTGACTGACAGTGGAATGCTGTCTCCATCGCGTATATGGGTATATGACACGATAAGTGAGACTAACACACCGATATTTGAAGACAACCAGGTGCTGGGAATCCAGCCTGTATGGAGCCCCGACGGCAAATACCTGGCGTTCTTTGACGCAAATATCGCCTCAATCCGGATAGTCTTTATCGAAACAGGCGCTAACAGCCTGGCGCCAAACAGCATGGGCGATTCGGGCGTATTCTCACCTGACAGCAGACTGATTGCCTACACAGACATCCACCCTGTGGGCAGGCAGTATTACACTGAAATCTGGCTGGCAGACCTGAGTGAGAACGGGGGGCTGCGCCGATTGTTTGAAGATGCACAGGAAGACCGGGGGCCTGCCTGGTCGCCTGATGGCAGATGGCTGGCCTTTACCAGCAGACGAATTGACCGAACGCTCGGAATGGGCAGCCAGTTGATGCTCTACAATCTGGAAGCCGGGACCCTGGCTGAGATAACTGCTGATGCCAACTACAATAATACGCAGCTGGCGTGGCATCCTGCAGGAACCCATCTGCTCTTCCAGCGATTTGCCCTGGGTGGAACGCAGGCCCAGGCGGAAATCTGGATATACGACCTGGAAACGGAGAAGATCGATAAGGTAGTGGACAATGGTTTTATGGCGCATTGGCTGCCTTAAAGCAGCAGCGGGAATGCCATCATGACTGGCAAGCTTCCAGACCAGGGCAGGTCATTCCCTGTTGCCCTTGTGATCATCATGGGTTCAGGGCTGGTTGTCGGCATGCTAATGGCGCTGTTCACCATTCTTAACCCAACAAGAACCGGTTCCATAGTCCCCCCCGGAGGCCCAACACCCATCCCCGACAGCATCAGTGCAGGGCAAATTGCGCCCGATTTCACCTCACTGAGCAGCACCGGAGAGACGATCCAGTTGAGCCAGTTCAGGGGAAGAATCGTAGCACTCAATTTCTGGGCAAGCTGGTGTGCCCCCTGCCGGATTGAAATGCCTGTGCTTGAGGCCGCTCACTGGCGTTATGCGAGCAGCGAGCTGGTCATTCTGGCAGTCAATGTCGGGGAAAGCGAGGATATTGTCCGGGGTTTTGTTGAAGAGCTTTCACTTTCATTCACCATTGTCCTGGACCCCGCGGGCGATATTATGGCGTTGTATGAGGTGCGTCCATTGCCCACTACTATCTGGATTGATCCAGAGGGTATTATCCGCATAGAACACCTGGGAATTTTGACGGAACAACTGGTTGATGGATATATCTCAGACATACTGAACGGACAATCCCCCTCCCCCTGATCATCCATCTTTGCAAACGGGTGAACTCACGCAGTATACTTCCCCTAACGGAAATGCGAATACAACAGCCGGAGCCTGCGAGCCCGGCTGTATGTTTCCTTTCAGGAGTTCTACTAATTGCCCATGCTTTCACCTGACCAGATTGACCAGGCGCTCTCCAGCTTTCTACTCAAAGTCCAGATACCGGGCCGGTATGTTGGCGGCGAATACAACGCCGTCGTGAAGCGCTGGGACACAATTGACCTGAAAGCGGCCCTGTGTTTTCCGGATGTATATGAGATCGGAATGCCGAATCTTGGGTTAGCGATATTCTACGAGCTGATCAACCGGCGTGATGACATGCTTGCTGAACGCGTTTATCTCCCGTGGCCCGATATGGAAAACCAGATGAGCAAAGCCGGTATCCCTCTCTATTCGCTGGAGACAAAACACCCGGTATCCGCGTTTGACATTCTGGCTATCAGCATCCCCTATGAACAGCTATACACCAATGTCCTGCAAGTGCTCTCGCTTTCCGGTCTGCCCCTGCTCAGCCGGGAACGGGATCACTCAATGCCGCTGGTCATTGCCGGAGGCCATGCCTGCTATAACCCGGAACCATTGGCGGACTTTATCGACCTGTTTGTCATTGGTGAAGGGGAAGAGGCGATCATTGAGATTACCGAAGCTGTAAAGGATTTGAAGCTTTCCGAGGCCAATAGGGCGCAGCAATTTGAACGATTGGCCCGCATACCTGGCGTGTATATCCCCCGGTTCTACGATGTAACCTATCATGACAACGGGACCATTCAGAAGGTAGAAACAAATCACCCACATGCCCAATACCCGGTGCTCAAGCGGCTCGTTGCTGTTCTTCCCCCTCCCCCAACGCAGTTTGTTGTCCCGAACATCGACACGGTACACAACCGGGTGCCCATTGAGATCATGCGTGGCTGCACGCGCGGATGCCGGTTCTGCCATGCCGGGATGGTAACACGCCCCGTTAGAGAGCGCAGCATTGAGGATATCGTCCTGGCAATTGAAAAGGCTGTCTCCGTCACCGGCTATGAGGAAGCAGCCCTGTTATCTCTCTCCTCGTCGGATTATTCATCAATCGTCGACCTGGTTGAAACCATAAGCCATCACTTCGCGGGGCGGCATCTTTCGATCGGCCTCCCCAGCTTACGGATCGAATCATCCAGCGCCGATCTGATGGAGGCGCTGAAAGAAAATAAACGTGGTGGTTTTACTTTTGCGCCGGAAGCTGCGACAGAGCATATGCGCAGAATCATCAACAAGTTTGTCCCGGATCGACAGGTTCTGGACGCAGCCCATGCCGTGTATAAAAGGGGTTGGCGGACAATAAAACTGTATTTCATGATTGGGCATCCATCTGAAACCATTGCTGATGTGCAGGCCATTGTCGATCTGTCAAAAGCGGTGCTTACGGAAGGACGCAAGCTTCATGGATTGCGGGCCTCCGTGAATGTGAGCGTCAGTACATTTATCCCGAAGCCCCATACACCCTTTCAGTGGGTGACAATGGATGCTTTCGATCAGATAGAAGCCAAGCTCAACCTGTTAAAACGAGAAATACGGGGCAAGGGACTGCAGTTGCGCTGGAACCGGGTAGAAGAGACACTCCTGGAAGGCCTGCTCTCACGTGGGGACCGCCGATTGGGGCCAGTCATATCGCGCGCATGGGAACTTGGCAGCAAATTCGATGCATGGCAGGAGCATTATCAACATGCAGCCTGGATGCAGGCATTGGAGGAAAATGACATCGATCCGTTCTTCTATACCCACCGCCTACGACCAACGGATGAGGTCTTTGCCTGGGATCACATAAGCACTGGCGTCCGGAAAAAGTATCTCTTGCAGGACTACCTGATGAGCCAGCGAGGGAAAATCCGCGAAGACTGTCGGCAGCAGTGTTACGCCTGCGGCATTTTGCCTGCCTTTGCTTCAGAGCGAGCTAAAACGCCGTCACAAGCCTGGAAGTGCCCGCCCGTTGTCCCGGTTTCCAATCGGGGAAAACGGCAGTAACTCATGACCCGGCAGTTGGCTTGTAAATATACCTGTTGACGGTGTTTGTTCCACCCGGTAAAATAGCGCCTGCGAGGCCGTCCCCGGGAATTTCTAAATACCGGAGTAAGCCCATCACTTTACGCGTTAATACGCTGATTCCGCCAGCTGTGGACTGAGGGAAACGGCCTGGCGATCAAGAGGAGAAGGTAAGTTATG
This sequence comes from Anaerolineae bacterium, assembly GCA_016926985.1. Taxonomy (GTDB): domain Bacteria; phylum Chloroflexota; class Anaerolineae; order Aggregatilineales; family UBA3940; genus JAFGNO01. Next base: position 44,307 of record JAFGNO010000192.1, on the reverse strand, counting down.
AGCGACCCCTTAAAGCTAGAGATTCAAAACCGCGATATTATTGGCAAGAAAGTCAGACACCTACGACGGGAAGGACTCATCCCGGCTGTGGTCTATGGGCCAGAATCAGAGCCAATCACCATTTCCATTCAACAGGGCCCCCTGCGGCAAACCCTTCTGGACGCAGGCGGAACACAGGTCATAGAGCTTCAACTGGGCAAAGAGGCCATCCCGGTACTTGCCCGAAAGGTCCAACGCGAACCTATTCGAGGCGATATCCTGCACGTGGATTTCTACCGGGTATCAATGACGCGTCTGATCGCGGCTGATGTCCCAATCCTGCTTGTAAACGAATCGCCCGCTGTCGAAAGCGGGATGGGAACTATTATGCAGGGTATGAGCAACCTCAGCATTGAAGCCCTTCCGGGCGATCTCCCCTCTCATATCGAGGTGGATATCAGCAAGCTTGATGAAGTGGGAATGCAGATAACCGTTGGCGAACTGGATCTGCCAAAAGGCTGCACTGCTCAAACCGATTTGAACGAGCTGGTCATCAAGATCGATTATATGCGGCTTGAAGAGGAGATCAAGGAAGAGGTAGAGAAAGAAGAACTCTTCATTGATGGCGAACAGGAAGTTGAGGTCATCAGAGAGCGTCGCGAAGAAGACGAAGAAGATTAATAGCCAGATTAACAGAAAAGCGCCGAAAAGCCGGGTGATACACCCGGCTTTTTAGTGTGGCGCCGGGGTCGGCGTTGCTGCATCAGGATAAGTAACCAACACCGAGAAATGCCCCCAGGTTCTCCCTACATTGTAGACAACCAGGGTATAGCGCCCTGTTTCCGGCAGTTGAAACTCGGAGAGCTGTGGGTTCCGCCCGATGGTGTCACTGCCGGTGGCAAGGTGCTCCCCATGAGGGCCATACAGGTCAAAGCCAAGATCCAGCCGGTCAGATGGCATAGCATGCGCATCGATCCCGATAATCTGATCCTGTTGACCGTCAAAGTAGTAAGACAGCAACGACCCCGTGCCAGGGATAATCCCATCCAAACCTGTTAGCCCCGGGCTAATTTCTCCACCATTATTGATCTCTGCAAGCCCCAGGGGCTGAATGGTGTATTCAATTGTACCACCGTCGAGCACCGTGGTGAACTCGATCTGGTATACGCCATCGTAAGGGAACTGGAATACGGACAGCTTCTCCTGGTAACCAGCATCCCATTCATCAATATATTGCAACCGATTGCCGTAGGGATCATAGACAGCGATGGTCACATCAACAGCAAATGTTGTTGGGGTGGCAAAGACGCGAATCCCATCCATGGCCTGACCATCAACAGTCAGCCAGACGCTTTTTCGGGGAAACCCTGATATTTCAAGAATTGTTGTTGTATGGAGAGTGGCCGCACCATTGCTCTCCGCCGGAGCCACACCAAGCAGGTAATTCCCACCATTCTCATCATAATTCGCCAGTACCACTGTGTATACGCCCGTTTGATCGGGCATGAAATTCCAGAGATAGGGGTCCAAACCGATTGTATCATCAACTGCCGCGATCAGGATGCCCTCCGGGCTGTAGAGATAAAACAGCAGGTCAAGGTCCAGAGTGAGCGCCTGTGCCCAGAGGTTAAAGCGCATCCCCCGGACAACCTGCAAACGGAACGTGTGGTATGATCCGGGTCGGGCCATGACGCCAGTCATCTGACCACCCGTGACCGATAGAACGCCTCCCCCCTCAATGTCTGATGGTTCCAGTTTATAGATGGTCAGCAGAGCTTCACCTTCGCCGCCGTGGGCGCGGATGCCAATCTCGTATATACCCTCACCCGGGAACTCAAATGTGCCGATAATCTCAGCTTCTCCCGCACCGCCCGAATCCGCCGTCATCAGGCGATCCCCCGCAGGATTTTCCAGCGTTAGCACCACATCCAGAGAATCGGTGATAGCCTGAAGCTCAATGCGTACGGCATAATCGATCTGCCCCACCAGTGGATAGATCGACTCGGTTTGATCATAAATCGGCACCCGATATTGCTCGACAATCTCAGGGCCAGGTTCTGTTGGCAAGGGCGTTTGCTCCAGCGTTGGTTCCAGTGTGGGCATGCTGGTTGGCGTTGCCGTCCAGGTGGGTTCGGGCGTGGGCGTTTCTGGCAATGCCGTGGGGACTACCTCAGTCTGACAGCCAGCAGTACAGACAGCAATCAACAAGCCCAGAACAGACGCCCTGACTCCTCCCTGATTCCTGTTTGCTGCCAAGGCGTTATTCCTCCCTGGTAAATTCCAGTTCGTAGACACCGGCGTAGTCATCTGCTGTATAGACTATCAATGTAAAAGTCCCGGTCTCAGCGAGTTCATAATAAATCGTATTGGCGCCCTCTCCCGAATCCCGCATCTGCCAGAAACCAGTATACTGCCCTGAAGGCGAGTACAGAGCCATAATAATTCTGCTCGTTACTGGCGTAATCTTCAGGTATACAGCATTGGTGGCAGCACCGGTAAACTGGTAAAGATGATAGGCATTGGCGCCGTCAAAACGACCAGAGCCTGCTGCGTGAGAATTGATGCCAAACTGTCCTCCACCTGTCAGGTTCTGTCGACCGAGTTCATCAATGCGAAGCACCGCCTGACCACTGCCCCGGGGGTAGAGGCGTATATAAAAAGTTCCGGTATAAGGCAACTGAATTTCGTCCACGCTCGCTGATTGGCCTGCCTTGCTGTCTGCCCAGGCCAGGACACCCCCTGATGACCCGACCAAATGGAAAACAACCCCTAACCCGGAACTCATATCTCTGACAGACAATTGCAGGACATCGCCAAGCTGCCCTGAGAACGCAATATCGATAGTATCAGATTGTGTGAACGTTGCACGATAGTCCTGGTTATAGACCACAAACTGAATATCTGCCGGGGGAGGAATCTTCGCAGCACTGGCGACATGCAGCTGGTATTCGCCCGTTGTTTCGTTCTCATTGGCTATCACAATCACATATTGCCCCTCCAACGGGGCTTCAGCAGCAAGCACCTGCCCGCCAAATGCTGTCACGGCAGGCTTCAACGTCACTTCAGCACCTGCTGGATCATACAACCGCGCATCAACCTGAAGGCCCCGGGTAGTTGTTAATCCAAGAAAAAACCACTGCCCCCTGGTCATCATGAGCGAGTGAGTGTGAGAGGCCCGCCTGACAGTAAACGCTGCCTGCACATCCAAAGGAAGTTCAGCGCTATGGAGGCTGCTGCCTGGCGCATCCAGGGCTGTCACAGCTAAAGTCACTTCTCCATTTCCCTGGATGAGTTCAACAAGCACATCATAGATTCCAGCATAAGGCAGATTGAGTTCGGCAATTGAGCCTGGCCCGGCAGCGCCACCCGCCTCAAACGTGGAAAGCACATTGTGAAACTTATCTGTGATAGAAAACCGGTAGATCAGCTGGCTATCCGGGGTGCCTGTATCTACCCGGATAACCTGCCATGCCGGTGCACAAAAACCCAACTCAAGCCCACCCGCGCCAGGCTCAAGGCTACCAGCATATTCCAGGATGATCTGTCCTGGCTGGTACTGGCATGCTGCTGGTGGAGCAGTAGTCGAGGCAGGTGTTTCGGCAGCATTCTGCAAAGTGGCAGTTGCTGCAAGCGGTGTCTCTGACTCGACGGTGTGCTGGTCTGCACAGGCAACCAGTACCATCAGCACAAGACAGCCCGTCAGTTTTTTTGTCATACGGGATTGAACAGAATGCCTCATGACTTTCTACCAGGCCTTACCGATCTGAGCGCACCAGGGCACGTGCGAAAACCAGATATCCCGTGTGCCCGACAATCCTGTCTTCCGGTCGGATCCGCTCGGGAAGGGTCTTGAAGGGACGTAGCAACAGCTCTTCTGCTTCAATAAATCCAAACCCCGGATGTACCTTCAGGTTGGCAATCAGGCGGGTCAGCTGATTGACAGTCGGCACCAGACATCCCAGCATCCCCCCACCCCGCAAGGCGGCATGGGCGGCCTCAAGTACCCGCCAGGGCTCAAGCATGTCCAGGATAACCGCGTCAAGGTCCGCCTCATCAAAGCCATCGGCGGCTTCGCGCACCGTGAATGTGACCCGATCATCCAAACCAAGGAAAGCGAGGTTTTCAGCGGCCAGCCTGCTCATATCTTCGCGCACATCATAGGAATAGACCTGACCATCACTGCCGACAATCGATGCCAGTATCACACACAGTCCCCCGCTGCCTGTCCCGGCTTCCAAGACACGACTGCCCGGAACAATACCCAGCTTCATGACAAGATAACCGGCATCTTTTGGAAAGATGATCTGGCTGCGCCGCTTGAGATTTCGCACTAATTCATCTGTGGTTGGCAGGAACAGTAAATACGGGCTGCCCAGATGGGTCAGCACGCGAGAGCCAATAGGCGTCCCTATCAGATCGTCATGGAAGATTTCTCCGGTGTGCGTTTGCAGCCGGCCGCCAGATGTCAACCTGCGGACGAAATATTTCCCATCACGCTCATTGTAAATCAGAACAATATCCCCTTCAGAAGCCAGGCGCACAAATACCTCCCTAATACCAGATTCGGATCGCTGCACGCCGGGTTGATAGTACAGCACCGGGAAGCAAATCGCCACTAGATCAGTGGAAAATGCCGGCCTGAAAAGAAACCTGAAACCGCGGCTCACCTTCCTGGCATGCATAAAACCGGATTTTCAATTTGTCTGGAACTCAAGTAGACTCAATGCGTGGGGTAACTAGAGCCTGGCCGCGGAAACATGATAACAACTATCCTTGCTGTTGATGATGAGGTTCGAGCACTGACGCTGATCAGCCTGATGCTTGAGCGCGGAGGCTACCAGGTCATTAAAGCCCTCAACGGCTATGAGGCGCTTGAATTGCTTGATCAAAGCACACCGGACCTGATCATCCTGGATGTAATGATGCCCGGGCTGGATGGTATCACGCTGTGCCGGTTGATTCGAGAACGACCGGCTACGGCTGATGTGCCCATTGTTATCCTGTCAGCACTGGGCGATCCGGCATCAATTGAGGAAGGCTACCAGGCTGGCGCCAGTGACTATCTGCATAAGCCGATCAAACACCTTGATCTCCTCACAAAAATCAGCACCCTGGCTAAAAACAGATCGGCCTGAGTCTTCTTCCCCCCCTGTCAGAAAAACAACCCGGTCAACTGTCCATCGACTGGATGGTTTGTGATTGGAAGTGGTGGAGTCTGTCATTGACAAGAGCAAAAAACACCGGGATAATCGGCATCATGCGAGAAAAATGGGTCCTGTGCCTGACAGTTGTGGTATTGATTGCCAGCATAGCAGTGAGTGTCTGCGCATGCAGTCAGGGCTCTGATTCCCTGCCAGTAGCCACAGCCACGCTCTGGGCCAGCGCTCCCCCAGCCTCACCGATACCATCTCCCACGCCAACCAGCACACCAACGCCCATAGAAAATATCCACATGGGCGAGCGCGACCTCCGCAACGGAAACTGGGATACGGCCGTCATCGAATTCAGGCGCGTGCTGGCCGACCCCGGCTCCAATGAATCTGAGCGAGCCGCAGCCCAAATTGGCCTTGCCCAGGCGGCGCTGCAAAGTGGGAGCTGCTCTGAGGCGCTGACCGCGCTGAACTCATTCATTGGTGCATTTCCATCCCACGAGCGCATAGCACATGCCTATTTTCTGCGCGGCAATTGTTATGCGGAGCTGGGCGATTATGCGCGCGCAATATCGGACTATCAAACCTACCTGACGCTGAAGCCCGGCCTCATTGACTCACTCGTCCATGAACGAATCGGGGATGCTTACATCGCAGGAGGCCAGTCAGCGCGGGCAGCATTCAGTTTCGAACAGGCTCTCCTGAGCAGCATCGATCTGGAGGAAAGCTATGTCCTGCGAGAAAAACTGGCTGAGATAAGCCGGGCAGAGGGCAATACGCAGGCCGCCATCAACCAGTATGAGGCGATACTTGTTTCAGCAGAAGACTATATATACCGGGCCAGAATTGAGTTCCTCATCGGGCAAACGCTGTTTGAGGCAGGCGACTATGACGCGGCATATACCCAATTGGGCATTGTCTTTGAGCGCTACCCACAAAGCTACGACGCACTGACCGCCCTGCGCGATCTGCTGTCTGCCAACATCCCGGTTGACCAGTTTCAGCGCGGGTTGGTTAACTATTTCCAGGGCCAATACGACATTGCCATCATGGCTTTCACCAATTATCTGGATGCAGCAGCCGACGACGAGATCCCGGCTGAACTGTACTTCTACCGCGCGATCTCCTACCGGGCGCTTGGCAGGACAGACGAGGCCATCAGCGACCTGGAATGGCTGCTTGAGGTATATCAGCCGCAGACAGGTGATGTGTGGGGCAAAACCTGGCTGGAGCTGGCGGACATCCATGCCGAAACCGGGGATATAGAAACAGCGCTTACGCTATATCAGGCCCTGGCTGCGGATTATCCTTTTTTGTCCCAGGCTCCGGATGGCCTTGCGGCAGCCGGGGCACTGACAGCCGGACTGGGAGACCTGACCCGCGCTGAAGCCTTTTTCCGCGCCCTGGAGCAGCAGTTCCCTGCCGATTCGCGAGCAGTTAATGGGTTGTTTGATATCGGGATTGCCTATCTGTTGCGCGGTGAGGCCAGCGCAGCCGAGGCAGTATTCCGCGCCAACCTGGCCAGCGCGGAAAATCCACGCCCCGCCCGCGATGCGTTCTGGCTGGGAAAAAGCCTCGCCAGACAGGGTCGTCAGGCGGAATCTGTCGAGGCCTATCAACTGGCGATGTCGCTGGAACCTGAACGCTACTACAGCTTCCGTGCTGCTGAACTACTGGGTGGGGGAGCCCCATTTTCTGACCCTGGAGAGATGGTTATCCCTGTCGACCCTGATGAGGGAAGAGCAGAAGCAGAACAGTGGCTTGTCACACAGTTTGGGTTGACCAATACGCCTCCGCTTGCGGAAACACTTCGGGAAGATATCGCTTCGGACCCGGTTATGCTGCGCTCCCGCGAGCTATGGGATCTGGGGATGCCAGTGGAAGCAAAGAACGGATTTGATACTGTCCGAACCAGCTACGCCAATGATCCACTTGCGCTGTACCAGCTGGCGCTCTACTTCCGGGAAATTGGCCTGTATCGTTCCTCGATCCTTGCCGCAGCGCGTCTGCATACGCTGGCATCAATCTCCCCACTGGAAGGGCCAGTATTTCTTGCCCGGCTCAGGTATCCCACCTATTTTCAGGACCTGATTTTAACCTACGCCACCCAGTATTCCCTTGATCCTTTGCTTGTTTTTGCAATTATTGAGCAAGAGAGTCTTTTTGAGGGTTTTGCCGAGTCGCGTGCCGCCGCACAGGGCCTGATGCAAATCTGGCCGCCTACCGGGGAACGGATTGCAGCTATCCTGAACTGGCCAGACTACTCAGTTGCTGACCTGCAACGACCCTATGTCAACGTGAACTTTGGCACCTGGCTATTGTATGATGAGTTTAACCGGTTCGATGGCGATGTATACGCGGTGCTGGCTGCCTACAACGCAGGTTCTGGACGCGCGTTAACCTGGCAGCAGCAGGCCCAGGGCGATCCAGACCTGTTCTTGGAACTGATCACCCTGAGCGAACCAAGAGCATACATTGAAGGGATATACAGGCACTTCGCCCTGTATAAAACCCTCTACAGCAGACCAGAAGAATTTTAGACTTCAAGCTGTTCGACAACCTCGTCAAACAGGTCCCCGCCCACAATCAGTTTTCCTGTCTTCACATCATACTGGCGGGCGATCATCAGGTCTCGCCGGAAGCTCTCTGCAAGGTCAATCCCGAGGGCCTCGCGAGTCAGCTTGATGCAGTAGGCGGCGTTTGCAATGCCATATACGGTGGCATGTCCATTCAATTCTGGGAAAAAGTAGGTGCAGCTGCTGAACATTCGCTGGCGGTGAAACTGGGCGATCACCAGCTTCAATAGGGCCTCCGCCTTTTCTTCTTTCAGAGACACGCCAAAGTGCTTGAGGAATTCCTCTTGCTTGATAAGGCCAAGCACAACATCAATATACGCATTTCGAAGCGCATAGGGATCAACATCGTCGATCGGCTCAACAAAATCAAGAAAAGCTGCATCCACTTCGAACCGGAGGTTTTCCATCGCCCGACGCAGCGCTGCCTTCCAGGTTGAATCGCCGGGTGTGCAGTCACAGCCGGTTGCCCAACGCGATAGACCGTGGCCACAACTCCAGGAACTGAACTCCCGGATAGCAACCGTGTGCTGCGGCTGCACCTGTTGAGCGTATCGATTGAGTGAGATCACATCATAGCCTGCAGCATGGGCCTCATAAGTCAAAAGCCAGTGCAAGAAATGTTCTTCACCCCGCCAGTGGTGACCAAAAGTCTCGCCGTCCGTTGCAATCAGGGTCAGCACGCCGGCATCGCGTTTCCGGGGTACCAGCACTTCACGCGCCCAGCGCCCGGCGCCACCAAAGTAGCCAAGATTGAAAGCGATATCGTTACTGAGGTGATCGTCCCGCACAAAAATCTTGATTCGACGCCCCCCCGGCAGGTTTACCCAGAAGGGCCCTGAGCCGGGAGGTGGGTCAATGACCTGTCCAGCGGAGAGAATCGTCCATTCAATGCCATGGTCTACAAGAACACACAGCACCTCCTCATCGACAGCCATCTCCGGCAGCCACATCCCCTGTGGTTTGTGCTTAAAACGGTGCTTAAATACTGCCAGGCCCCAGGCAACCTGTGTGACTTTGTCCTCGTACCGGGACAGGGGCAGGATCGTATGATGCATCCCCTGAGCAATGGCATTCCCAACAGAAAATCGCTCGAGGTGTTCGCCGACCGCCTCGACGATTTTCTGGTAGGTTTCCGGCGCATTTACATCCAACCAGGCAGCCAGGGTTTCGCCCAGGTTAAAGGATATGCTCTTGAAGTTGTTGATGGCTGCATTGGGGGCATAACACTCTGCCGTGATGCGTTCATTCCAGTTTTTATATGGCGCCGCGTCTTCTTCAACCAGCGGTTGATCAACAAAGGGATTGCCACGAGGAGGCTGGTAGTAATGACAATGTACTGCAAGATATTGTGGGTCTACCATCGATCAATCCTTAAGCCAGAAAAGCCCGGTCAGTAATCAGTCCTGATTTTTGAGTGGATATAGGAAAAATCGTCGATGGAGAGATCAGGGAAATCTGTATCACTCAGGTCCGCGCCAATACGCGTTCCCCGCCCCACCGTCATCCCGGTTGGGAGATGTGTGTTTTTCCCGATGGTCACGATACCAGGATTTTCATCCCCCTCAACGATCCTGCCAACCTGCACATTGTGCCCGATAACGCAGTCCTTGTCGATGACGGCGCGTTCAACCACAGCACCCGCTTCAATATAGGTACCTGCCAGTATAACCGACTCGCGCACAACTGCCTTTGGCCCAATATATACACCAGGAGACAGCACCGACTTCTCAACACGCGCACCAGAAGCAATCTGGGAGCCGTCAGTGATCAAACTGTCAATAATTTCTGAGCCAGCCTCAATCCGCACGGGCGGACGCTCCTCACTGCGCGTGTGGATAATCCACGACCGATCGTTCAGATCAAGTACTGGAGGATGGGCCACCAGCGCCATATGGGTCTTCCAGTAGGCCTCAATCGTCCCCACATCCACCCAGTATCCACTAAACGGATAGCTATAGAGTTTTACACCATCCTCAACCATCCGGGGAATGACGTCCATGCCAAAGTCGTGTCTGGAAGACGAGCGCGACGCATCCGCCCTCAGGACATCAATCAGTGTTGATGTGTTGAACAGGTAAACACCCATTGAGGCCAGCGTCCCTTTGGGCTTCTCGGGCTTCTCGTGAAAAGCCACCACGCGCCCATCAGAAATAGTTTCAATAATGCCAAAGCGAGAGGCGTCCTGTTCCGAAACCTCAAAAGTGCAGGCAGTGGCCTCTGCACCTTTTTCAAGATGAGATTTGATCAGGTTCTGATAGTTCATCTCGTAGATATGATCCCCGGATAGAACAAGGATCAGGTCCGGATTACGCTGTTTCACAAAGTTAATATTCTGAAACACCGCATCGGCAGTACCAGCATACCAGTCCGAGTCCTCACGACCAATGAAGGGTTGAAGAAGCTGAACCCCCCCGCTAAATGACCGGTCCAAATCCCACGGGCGCCCTTTCCCAATATGGTCATTCAGGGAATGCGGACGATATTGAGTAAGGATCATGACATCAAAGATGTCCGAATTCACACAGTTAGACAACGTAAAATCGATAATGCGGTATTTTCCGGCAAATGGGACTGCCGGCTTAGCACGCTTCCGGGTCAGCACGCTCAATCGCTTGCCTTCTCCTCCCGCCAATATCACTGCACGCACCTTCACCATGACAACTCCTGGAAGCTTTCTCTATTCATACATCCTACGGATCGCAATTGCCTGCTCATATAGATCGATATACCGGCAGGCGGACCTCTCCCACGAATGGTCCATACGCATTGCTGACTGCTGCCGGCTGATCCACTCCTGATTGCGATATTGATAGGTATCAAGAGCCTGGTTCAAGGCCCATTCCAGGGCCCCTGGATGGAAATCGTGGAAGAGAAAGCCAATTTCTGGTGGCACCGTATCCACCAACCCCCCGACTGCCCGCACGACCGGAACCGCGCCATAGCGCATGGCAATCATCTGCCCAATCCCGCACGGCTCAAACAGGGAGGGCATCACAAAGAAATCTGCAGCCGCGTAAATACGTTCGGCAAGCGACTCATCGAAACCGAGGGCCACTGATGCTTTTGTGGGAAAGTCGTAGCCCAGCCAACGCATCAGGTTTTCATACTCATACTGCCCATTTCCCAGCAAGACAAACTGGCAGTCGCGATGGGTCAGGATGATCCGCATGGCTGATGCCAGGATGCCAGGCCCCTTCTGCTCCACCAGGCGCATCACAGCGCCAATAAGAGGCACCTGTTTGTCCTGCCGTATCCCCAACTCGGATTGCAATGCCAGCTTGTTTGCTTGACGGCCTGACAGAGTATCCACCGAAAATGGCCGAGTGATTACTGACGATGTGGAGGGGTCCCAAAGCGCTGTATCAATCCCGTTAAGGATACCAACCAGACGAGTCTGCCGGGCACTGAGAATTCCGTCCAGGCCAAATCCGCCGGCCAGGCTGTTTATCTCCATCGCATACCGCGGGCTGACGGTGCTGAGCATGGTGCTGTAAGCCAGCCCAACTGCAAGGCTGTTATCTGCCCGATTGGTCGCATGCAGCAACCCGTGATCAACAGGCGGCAGGCCAGCACGCTCAAGGTGCCAGCCCAAACCCCAGCCCTGATAGCGCAGATTGTGGATCGAGAACACCGTTGGTGCTTTCTCTAATCCTGGCTTACTGCCGTATTTACGCGTGAGCAGGTAAGGTATGAAAGCGGTGTGCCAGTCGTGGACGTGATAAACATCCGGCGTCCAGCCATCCTGTTCGTCCCATATATGCACGAGTTCCAGCGCCGCTGCCGACAAAAACAGGTAGCGCCCCACGTCAATCCCCTCATCCTGGTGATAGATGAATTTTTCATCCGGGGAGAAAAAGGGATAACCGCGAATGAAAAAATGGGCGACCTGGCGGTGAATCGTTGAGGACACCACAACCTGCGTGGTGTCCTCATTCCAGTTCATTGGGAACCGGGCAGCCGGCTTGAGACCAAATGCCTCATCATTGATATTACCATGGTGGGGCAGCACAACACGTACAGAGTGGCCCATAGCAGCCAGCGCCGCAGGAAGTGCACCTAACACATCCCCCAGGCCACCGACCTTCGCAAATGGCGCACATTCGGCTGCAATGAACAGAATATTCACATCACCGCGCCTTAAACCAGCGGAAATCAATATCAGGAAATACTTTATCGACCTCAAACAGCTCATCAGCCAGCACGCGGTCCGCTTGCCCATTCTCCAGTGAACGCGCCAGGGCTTCAAAGCGCTCCACATGCCGGGTAAACCGCCTGATCGCGTATTCCCTGGCCTGTCCCGTCGTCACCAGAAACGGCCAATCACTGGATTGCAGCAGAAGCAGTTCCCGCGCGGCCTGGTTCAACACCGCAGTTTCGTCAGCATCGGGATCGGGATATTGCTCGACCAGCTTTTCCATCCTGAGTTCAGAACCATGAATTGGTCCCCACATCCAGTGCGTATCGTGATTATCCCATGTCCAGTGATTCCCCCCCATCCCCCAGGAGCTTTCCGGGATATGAAGCACCTCTTTGGGTGGGTATTTCTCTATGAAATCGCTGGCGCAGATCAACTCCACCGCCGGATCGTTTGCCAGATGTTTAAGCACCTGTTTAATCCAGTCAATCCCTTCAAACCACCAGTGCCCGAACAACTCCGTGTCATAATTGGAAGCGATTAAGCCAAATTCGCCAGTATCCTGGTGATACTGCTGGAGTCGGTCAGAGGCCAGCCAGGCGAAATGGCGGGCATGCTCACCCACTTTGTACTTAGCCCAATCCGGGTGGTATTCGTCTTTGAAGCCAAGATCCACCTTGGAGCCGGAAACCCGCCAGTACTGCATGCCGGATACACCATCTTTTTTGTGAAACTCGCGGTAGTCATAGTCGCCCGGATAGCCCCACTCAGCCGACCAGACCTGCATCCCGGTGCGATTATCACGCCCAATGACGCACACCCCGGAATGCTGCTCAGCCCCTTTACCAGCCGCCGTATCCGAGACATAGTAGGCCTTGAAGGTGGAAGCCTCGCGGCGGGGAATGGCCTGCTGCACCGGGACCACATAGCGCCGCTTAACTTCTCCATAGGGCCCGATAGCATCGCCTGCGGCAACGCCAACGGGCTGCCCCCCCTCAATCGTATGTGTCTCACTGAAGAACAGGCCAATGCCCTGCTTGTGGAGGAAGGCCTCGATACCCGGCCTTACCGAACCATCAGGAAGGAAATAGGCCGGGCGATAAGCGCACTCCGGCAGCCAGATAGCACGGGGCGGACGGCCAAAATGCCGTTTGTATGCCTCAATGCCGGTCGTTAGCTGCCCGACTATCGAAGAATCACGCCCAAGGAGCGGCAGATAGCCATGTGTAGCCGCGCAGGTAATGATCTCAATCAGGCCTTCCTCCTGCAAGGCTTTAAATGCACCGACAATGTCGCGGTCATATCGCTCATCGAGACTCTGTTTGATAGTTTCAAAGAAGTCGGTGTAGTAGGTGGCGAGAAATGCCATATGCGGTTCATTGGCTTCCTCAAACCGGTCAATATCTGCCTTGGCAGCCGCAATCTTTTCATCAAGATATTCGTCAAGATGATCAATGACATCGGCATCGGCAAGCTGTTCGACCAGTATGGGCGTCAGACCAACTGTCAGCCCATACGTGACACCTTCCGCCTTCAGGTCATACAACGCATTGAGAAGCGGAATATAAGTCTCCGATGCGGCTTCATGTATCCATTCTTCGCCGTGCGGCCAGCGGCCAGCCATGCGCGCATACGGAAGGTGACTGTGCAAAACAAACGTAAAAGCACCAACAGGATCCACGGGCCTTCCCTTTCTGATTAAGTTTTACCAGATGAGCTATCCAGGCATTAAGCTAACAAATGGAGCAATTAAAGGTATTGTAGCATATGATAGGGTAAACAAAAATCGATCAACACCTGCGTCCAGCAGGTGGTTTTATGCGGAGATCGAAGTGTGGCCTGTAGAAACCCAAGCAGGGTGACCGGTCGATCACCCTGCCTGCAAGAGAGGTTTTGCAAACAGCCCGGTGACAGGCACCGGCTGCTCACAACATTCTGTCAGAGAACAACAGGCTCGGTTTCCTTGTCAAGTTCTCTCAGCCAGGATTCAACCCACCTGCCAATATATGGATACTGGTAGTTGATCCCACCACCAGTCTGGATGCCAGCCACCAGCGCCAGTGCACCAAACAGAAATGGCAGCAGCATCAGCACAACAGGAAGAATCACCGTGATCAGCAAAGCCAGTGGAACAAGAATCAATCCTACCAGGATAATGCTCAGGACACCTGTGACTGTCCAGATAACCACGATGGCCAGAATGCTGGCAAGCAGTGCAATAAAGAATCCAATCGAGCACAGCATCTGAAGGGCAAACGCCTGAGCCGCATGGTAAGCGACAAACGATGATTTCTCTTTATAGAACACATAAACGGCCAGCGGGATAAATACAAACAGAATCCCACCGATCCCCAGCGTCCCAAGGGAAATCAAGAGCGTGAACAATGTGCTCAGGTGCACCAATGCAGCCCAGGTTCTTTCCTCAGACGTTGTTTCTGGCAACCCCTCGGTCACAATAGCCGCATTTTCGGATATAAGCTCAAGTTCATTCATTGGCTGCCTCCTCGGCACTGATTCTCACTGAATAATACGCAAGCAGTTGCATAAAGTTTCGCGCGTCGTCGCTTTGCTCAAGCTCAATTGTGCGTATGATAGTATTGCATGCTAACAGAAACCTGTCCGTATAGAATACTTTACCAAACTGACATTGATAATTGGATTATCATGAGCGGTTGGGCAAATCTTTATCAATTGGATGTCAACCCATGGCCCTAAAAAGAATAGTGTGCCCCTCGTGCGGCGCAGGAAGTTTCAAACATGATGAAGAGGGGAACTTGATTTGCGAATCGTGCGGCGCAAAATTCGCATCACCACGCGAGGAGATCCAATGCCACACCTGTGGCACACTGAACCCGGCGCAGGCCGAACGCTGCATGAAATGCGGCGGACGGCTCGGACGGCAGTGCCCGGTGTGTGGATATATCAACCCTCCTCATGCCGACCACTGCGAAAAGTGCGCCACTCCCCTTGACACGCTCTCATCCATTGTTTCAAGGATGCGGGAAGCCTCTGATGGCGCCGTTGTTGACCGCACGGAGCGATTAGCCTCATCCAAGACCGCAGACTCCCGGTTTTTAGCGGAGCAACGGGCACTTATTGAAGCTGAAGAAAAGGCCCGGCTTAAACGCCTGGCTGAGCAGCAGTCACAACACCAGAGAAAACAGCAAAGGCTTGTGCTGGTCAGCCTGATCGTCGTGGGTATTATTCTGGCCATCATCGTGTTTGCGATCATACTGACCAGCCCGCTGCCATAGCCAGCGCCGGGTATGAACCGGGCCTTGTTATGTCGTGCTCACTCGACCGTTACACTCTTGGCGAGGTTCCGGGGCTGGTCCACGTCCGCGCCCCGTATGACTGCAATATGATAGGCCAACAATTGAAGTGGTAGGACATTGACCACTGGCGACAGTAGTTCCGGGACCTCCGGTACATAAATCGCATGATCCACTTTATCAGCAATCTGGCTGTCACCCTCGGTTGCCAGGGCAACCACGATGCCCCCACGAGTCTTGGCCTGCTCAATCTGCGAGAGCATCTTATCGTAGACGCCATCTCTGGTGGCAATTGCCAGCACGGGCATATGCCTGTCTATCAGCGCAATAGGCCCGTGCTTCATCTCTCCGGCAGGATAGCCCTCCGCATGGATATAGCTGATCTCCTTGAGCTTCAAGGCCCCTTCCAGGGCGATCGGGTAGTTGATCCCCCGTCCCAGATAGAGGAAATTTGAAAAGCTGTAGAGCCTTGAAGCCAGAGCATGATATTCTTCATCATGATCCAGCACGCCCCCGATCAGATCGGGCATCCGGGCCAGATCGGATGCTGCTTTCTTTACCATCTCCGAATCGCCGCCGTTGCGAAATTGGCTGAGGCAGCAGGCCAATAGATATTGGTCCACAATCGAAGTCGTGAACGCTTTTGTGCTTGCCACCCCGATTTCGGGCCCCGCCTGCATGGCAATATAGCCATCAGCAATGCGCATGGCCTGACTGCCAATTGCATTGACAATGCTCCAGAGCAGGGCTCCTTTATCTCGCGCCTCCTCCATTGCCGCCAGCGTGTCGACGGTTTCGCCTGACTGGGTTATAGCCAGGACAGCCATTGTGTCATCGATCAGGGGGTCGGCATAACGAAATTCAGAACCGATTGACACTTCAACCGGTATACGCGCAATTCGCTCAATCAGGGTCTTTCCTATCAGACCCGAATAATAAGAGGTACCACAGGCTACAATATGAATCCGGGAAATCCGCCTGACAATATCAGGCGAGAGGTTCATCTCTGGCAGGCTGACCCACTGATGCTCAAAATCAACGCGACCGCGGATCGTGTCGGTGAGTGCGCGCGGCTGCTCAAAAATTTCCTTTTGCATGAAGTGTTTATAGCTGCCTTTGGCGGCGCTGATCGGGTCCCAGGGGATGGTATGCTCTTCAAGGATCACTGGAGCGCCGCCAAGGGTCTTCACCTCGTATCCCTCACTGGTTACCACAGCAACAGTCCGGGACTCCAGGAACACCATACGCCGCGTGTGTTCTAGAATGGCAGGGATATCCGAAGCAATGAACATCTCATCTTCCCCTACCCCAATGGCAACACCACCCGCATTGCCAATCCGGCAGGCAACCAAACGATCCGGTTCATTGATGCTAAAAGTCACAATTGCCTGCGCACCCCGAAGCAGTTGAAAAGCCTCCCGCGACGCGTCCTCAATCGACAGCCCAGCTGCAAGATAGCGCTCAATCAAGTGAACAATTGTCTCGGTATCTGTTTCGCTGGCGAACTCAGCCCCTTCTGATTGAAGCATATCCCGAAGCTCTAGGTAGTTCTCAACAATTCCATTATGAACCACCACCACATTACCGGTCATGCCAATATGGGGATGGGCATTTCGGGCAGATGGCTCGCCGTGGGTAGCCCAGCGGGTATGCCCGATCCCAAGCCGCCCGCTCACCGGCTGCTCACGAACCAGTTGTTCAAGCGCAGACAGCTTCCCAACATCCCGGCGCATCTCGATTTTTCCATCCTGGTAAATGGCGATCCCTGCCGAATCATATCCGCGATACTCAAGCCGCTTGAGACCGTTCAGAATAATAGGCGCGGCGTCACGCATGCCAATATAACCAACGATTCCACACATTATTCATACACCTTTCAGCAAGCATAATGCCGCACATCACAGCATTATCACAGGCTATGTTTCAGAGAATGTTTGAATTTGCCACGGCCTGCCGTTTTGTGCCGGATTTACACCCGGTTTTAGCAGCAATAGCCATTTGGGGGAAAGATTCGGGCTGTGGCAACCCGGGCGGCACCCGCTGATATCCCGATTTCAGCTGCAGTTTAACCTGCTGCTTTAACCTATCGACCGATAGATAACCGCCACCTCGTCAACCAGTTATACTGGCCCATGCGCTTATCTTCCCACTGCAAATATCTTTACCGTTTACACCTCCCTTCCCTCAGTTTAACAGAAGTATAGCAGTGATTTTTCACCACAGCACCTGACGATTGCTCAACGACAATCGGTCGGTCTATCATCCCCGCAAAGCGGCTGCTGACTGCCTATGTTCTCCTGGAAGGAGTAAATAACGCGGATGGCTTACCATTAACCAGGTCGACAAGGTCGCCCATCAGATCGGCCAAAATAACCGGGCGGTTAAGCGCTGCGGCGACATCGCCCGGAGACAGATCATCCAGGCTGATGCCATCCGGATGGTCAAACATCACACGCGGCAGCACAACCACATCTCCCAGCGACCTGCCAGCCAACTGGTCGATGACATCACGCCCCATCAACAGGCCCGCAACCGTGATTGTCTCACCAAGCATCGTGTTGGTGACGGGGATGGCTTCGCAGCTTGTCCCGGTCAACCGGACAAATTCATCCACACATGCCTGTAAAACACAATGAAAGAGCATCCCGGTCACCAGAGTCAGACCTTGCGGGCTGAATGGCTTCACGATCTCATGCCTGGACTGCTGCCATTCATCAAGGAAACGCCTGACCGTGCCCAACCCGTTTTCAGTCAAATCATGACCATCATATGCCTCAAGTCCGGGAACCGGCTTACCTGCCACCAGGTACCACTCATCAGTGGGATAAACAAAGTTGACGCCAAGTGCCCGCTTAAAATCCTTCTGCCAGGCATGACAGGTATCCAGGATGACCTGAGCTTCTTCAATTGTGTGGGTTCGTCTCCCATAGCGGTGATAGCGGGTCAAACCCACCGGTACAACGCTGATCGTCTGCACACCGGGGAATAACTCAGCTAACCGATGCACAGAGGATTCAAGGGGCTCCCCGTCATTAACGCCGGGGACAACAACAACCTGAGTATGCACCTCGATGCCATTCTCAATCAACCACTTCAACTGGGCGAGAATATCCGGCGCGGTGTCATTGCGGAGCAACCGACGCCTGCGCTCAACGTCAGTATCGTGGACTGAGATATATAGCGGGCTGAGATGCTGGTTGACTATCCGCCATCTGTCATGGTCGGTGAGGTTTGTCAGAGTGACATAATGACCAGAAAGGAAGGAGTAGCGATAGTCGTCATCCTTGATGTAAAGTGTGCGGCGAAAACCAGGCGACATTTGCAGGACAAAGCAAAATTCACAGAGATTGTTGCAGCGCCGGATATCCATGTCGAATGTTGGGTGTTCAAACTCAATCCCAAGGGGCTGCATGGGCTTGCGCTGCCCACTGAGGGTGAGCCGCTGCCCGCTGCGTTCAACCTCAATTTCGACATCATACTCAGCCGAGTAATATTGAACGTCTATCACGTCCTGAACAGGCTGGCAGTTCACAGCCAGTACCGTATCGCCCGGCTTGATGCCCAGTGATCCTGCGAGGCTGCGCTTCTGGACGGATTTAACAAGACCACCTGTCACGGGGGGAGTGTGATTGGTCACATTACACTCAGAAATCAAAGGGGCCAGAGTCGACCACCACACGTCGCGGCAGTTTTTTCTGGACGGGTGTCCAGTTGACTTCCGTGTCAATGTAATGCTGCGTGGCGCGAGACAGATCGGCATAGACCCCACGCCATTCGGGGGGCAGGATTGCCGCAATGCGATACATGGCTTCTTCGGTCATTGCTTCAAGGTTGTCGCGCAAAGCGCGCTTATCAACTTCAATGAATTTGAATGGCTTCCCAAATCGGATGGTTACCTGAGTGCGACGAAACTCACGCCACCAGGAATATGGGAAATCACGCGTACCCCAGATGGCGACGGGGACAACCTGCGCACCGGTCTTATGGGCCAGATAAGCTGTCCCCTCCTGCCCTTTAATCAGGCCGGTTTTACTGCGCGTCCCTTCCGCATAAAGCATCGCCACCAGCCCCCGTTCAATCGTATCAATGGATGATTTGAGGGCCTTCAGGTCCAGTGTGCCCCGCTTCACCGGGATAGCTCCCCAGTGGCGGACAAAATAGCGGATAACCGGTTCGTCAAACGCCTCAATTTTGGCGAGGGGCACGATATCTCGATCTGGATAAAACGAGATCATGATGACCGGGTCCAGCACTCCCATATGGTTGCCCATCATGATCACCGGCCCATCGGATGGAATATTTTCCCATCCTTCTACCCGCAGCCTGAACCAGAACCGGTACAGGAGATTCCAGATTCCAAACCGGAAAACGCGGCGCCGCCAATCATGGCGAACCTTTTTCTTTTGGAACTCTATGTTAATTTCGGCGTCCACAGATTACTGCGCATCCATCTCTTGCTGATCAATAAGCTGCATAACCCGATCGAGCACTTCCTCAACCGTCAGGGTGGTGCAATCAATGATAACTGCATCATCTGCCGGTTTTAGAGGGGCAACATCACGCTGGCTGTCAAGCCGATCCCGCGCATGCATCGATGCCAGGATATCATTGTATGACGCATCCTGGCCATTGTCCTGGTAGTCCCTCAAACGACGCACAGCGCGAGCTTCTGCTGATGCGTCCAGGTAAATCTTGAGATCCGCTTCCGGCAGGACAACTGTGCCGATATCCCTTCCAACCATGACCACCCTGCCTCGTTCAGCAATCCGCCGCTGCTGGCGCGTCATCTCAGAGCGAACCTCCGCATAGGTGGACGGCAATGAGACATTCGCATCAATCTGCGGCTCCCGGATAGCCCAGGTCACGTCGCGCCCGTCCAGGTACACAGTACACGGACGGCCATCGTCAACCGTTGGTGGAACCACATTGATTGAAATCTGGCGAGCAACCTGCGCCATAATCTCCTCATCATTGAGATCAATCTCCCGCTCCAGTGCAGCAAGCGTCACTGCCCGATACATCACGCCAGTATCAAAATAGAGATAGTCCAGCCTGCTCGCCAACCTGAGGGCAAGGGTAGTCTTTCCAGCCGCAGCGGGGCCATCAATTGCAATTGTTGACACTTCACCCATCTGTGTACCCTTCGTTTGCCTGCAGGCAAAGCCCATCGTCAGGCTAACGCCGGTTTGCCTTCTGGCGTTTCCCCGATCCGTCTCTGCCTGCACTGATGCTCTTCAGCCTGGCAATCTCTTCGGCAGTCAAACGACGCCAGCTGCCGGGCCTGAGATCTCCCAACTCAATTGGCCCCAGTTGAACCCGGATCAGCCTGCGGACCGGGTATCCCATAGTTGAGGCTGCCCGACGGATCTGCCGTTTGCGCCCCTCTTTCATAGAGATAATCAACCAGGTGCTGCCATTCTCTGTTCTGCTCCTGACAACTTTCGTCCGTAGGGTTCGTTTCCCGTCCAGATAAAAACCTTCTCGCCATCTGGTAAGGGCTTCTTCTGTTGGCATACCCTCAACCAGGACATGGTACACACGGGTATGTCCATAGCGCGGATGAGTCAGCTTATGGGTCAGGTCGCCATCGTCAGTAAACAGCATCAACCCTTCACTGGGCACATCCAGCCGGCCAACAGGGTACAGGCGTGTGGATACAGGAATTAAATCCCGAGCAGAAGGCAAATTCCCACCGACATCCACATCTGAGATATAGTCACGCGGTTTATTAAGCACGATATATTCGAAGTTTTCCGGTGTGCTGAGAACCTGTCCATCAACCCGGATTTCATCAACCTCGGGATCCGCCTTATCCCCGACTTGGGCAACGGAGCCATTAACGGTCACACGATTTTGCGCGATGATCCGCTCACACTCCCGGCGTGAAGCTATCCCGGCATGCGCCATCAATTTCTGAAGTCTCTCTTCTGGCACAATGGCATCCTGTAGATCTGGTCTAACCCGGCTGATTATAACGCGCGATTCAGGCCAGCGCCCACCATAGGATAGCAATTTTGGCAGAACTCAATAGCCGTTATAATCGTGATATGTTGATCCCAGGCAACCATGAGCAGACCGGGTTACTGGCTTTACTGGGCAGTGAAGGGCTTCAGAACAGATGCGCCCTGCTGCGCAGTTTGCTCACTTACAGACGCACTGCTGTCAAACGAATCGGTCTGGTACCCGCTGCTTTAGGCGAGATGAAGCAAAACCAGCGCGAGTACAGGCTCAAGCAGAGCCTGGAAGCAATGACAGCACTGGAAGCCGAGCTGTCAGTCATTCCGCTCTATTCCAGACTTGATGCAGAAAATGAGACCGTCGCCAACCAGCTAAATGAAGTTGACCTGATATACATCATGAGCGGTCAGCCACAGGCTCTGGTGAACGCACTGACAAGTACACCGGCTCATCGCATCCTGGATGCAAAGATTGGGTTAAATGGGCTGGTTATCACCGCCGGGGCAGTATCATCAGCCTCTGGACCGTGGTTCCCAGCACCGGACCAGGCGACTCAAAACAGTTTGCCAGCATTGTCAGACGGGCTTTGCCTGCTGGACGGGCTGACTATCCTTCCGTTCTTTGACTGGCTGCATAAAGCCGACCAGAACCTTCTGTCCCATATTCAGAAGAGCGCCGGTTGGGTATGCGGCATTGGCATTGAAACAGCAGTTGTGTTTAATGGAAGCACGATCAGTACAGCCGGAACCGGCTTAGTAACGTTTATCAGTCCGGATGGTGAACAGCATGTCCTTTCACCGTGCTCATCGGTCGATCCCTTGTTAGTAGAGGCCGTTCAGAGGAGCGTTTATGACCAACATGCCGATTAAATGTGATGCTGCGCTTCAGGCAATTGATAATCTTATTGAAGTCCCTTCCTATGCAAGGGAAGCAGAAGAAATGGGCTTTGACTGTCTCTGGGCCTCGGAGGTCAACCATGACCCGTTCCTCCAGTTGGGGCTGGCAGCCACCACCACCGAGACGATTCGTTTGGGTACAGCCATTGCCCTGAGCTTTACGCGCAGCCCGATGGCCCTGGCCTATACCTGCTGGGACCTGGCCGCCATGTCCAAAGGGCGCTTCATCCTCGGGCTGGGAACACAGGTCAAAGCACACAATGAGCGCCGGTTCAGTGTCCCGTGGTCAGCCCCGGTAGAGAGACTGCGTGAGGTTATACTGGCGCTGAGACATATCTGGCACGCCTGGCAAACCGGGGAACGGGTTAATTATCGGGGGGAGCACTACACCTTTACCTTAATGACCCCCTTCTTCACGCCTCCCAGGCAGCCATACAAGATACCGGTCTATATCGCCGGGGTGAATACAAGGCTCTGCCAGCTTGCCGGTGAGTTTTGCGATGGGTTCCATGTCCATCCCCTTAACTCTCCACAATACCTGACGCAGGTCGTGCTCCCGGCCATCCAGGCAGGCGCAGAACGTACCGGCAGGACACTGGGAAATATTGACATCAGCGCGTCGGTGTTTGTCATCACCGGAAAAGACGAGTCCCAGATCGATGGCATGCGGAGCTTTGTCCGCCAGCAGATCAGCTTTTACGCCAGTACGCCTTCTTACCGGGTGGTCTTTGCCACACATGGATGGGAAGATGTCGCAGGGGAGCTTTCGCGAATGGCTACCCGTAAGGAATGGGGAGCGATGCCCAATCTCATTACCGACGAGATGCTCAACACGTTCTCCATAACCGCCCCGCCTGACCAGATTGGCGCAGCGGTGCTGGAACGGTATCGAGGCTTGGTCAACCGTATCACCCTCTATTATCCGTTTGCGCCGGGTGGGTTTGATGACCTGTGGTTCAATACGCTCAAAGCATTCGAGCAGCAATGACCGTCGCCAAACTCTGCAACCAGCTATCCCAAGGGATAAACTGCCGCCGGGCAATAGTGGCATCCGCCATTGTCCTGCCTGGCCTAGTGCTGGTTTTCTACTGGAAAATGGCTTTCACCGATTTGATCCTGCCCCGTGGTGACATGTATCTCTATTTCTACCCGTACTGGCATTATCGGGACATGATGCTTTCAAGCGGTCATATCCCGCTCTGGAATCCTTACCTGTTTATGGGCGCGCCGTTCTTGGCCAACAGCCAGGCCGGTGTTCTTTACCCGCTGAACTGGCCACTCGTGTTTTTTGACACACCAATAGCAGTCAAAATATCGATTATCCTCCACGTATCCCTGATTGCAATCGGCACATACCTGCTCCTACAAAAAGCATCGGCCCTGCATCCCGTCAGCGCCAGCCTGGGAGCAGCCGTCTTTGCACTAGGAGGCTACTATACGGCGCAGGTCGAACACATCAACCAGATTCAGGGCCTTTGCTGGCTACCCTGGTTGTTGTGGTTGTGGAGCGAGTTCAGGACAGGGAAACGCAAGGCCGTCATCTGGCTTGGCATCGTCTTTGCACTGCAACTTCTGGCCGGGCACACACAAACTAGCTTCATCAGCGGGGTCGTACTCGGCCTATGGGCGGTGTGGCACAGCATGCCGGATTGGTGGAATCACTATAAAAGAAAACAGCCCGGCATACACCCATTCAAAGGCACACTCCCGGCATTTGGTGTCGTCATCAGTGCTATGGCGATAGCGATTTTCCTTGCAGCGGCGCAGCTACTTCCCACGCTTGAGTTAACCGGGCTGAGCAACCGGGGTGGCGGCTTATCATTACTTGAGGCAGTGTCCTTTTCATTTGATCCTCGCCTGATCGGACCGGCACTGCTCCCGGACTACAATCGCCCCCACCTGTATTCGGAATATATCATGACAATGGGCACCAGCGGACTGGTTATTGGACTCTGGAGCATGTGGCGCTGCCGGCGGTCCTGGCATCATCTTTCCTATACGATACTGGCAGGATTTGGATTATTCCTGGGGCTTGGCGCCTACAATCCCGCTTACTGGCTGCTGGTTCGCTATATTCCCGGCTTTGACCTGTTTCGAACCCCTGCACGCTGGCTGATTCTCTTCAGCCTGGGAATGGCAGCTCTGGTTGCAGTTGGGGTTAATTTGCTGTTTGGCAAGGAGAACACGGACAAGCCCCCCCGCCTCCGAGATCAGATTATTGGTATTGCCCTGCCGGTGGCATTTATGGGATTGTTGATCCCGGCTCACGCATACGCCCAGCGCCTTGCCAATCGATATCCGGGAATCTCCAGCGCCACTGTCACAGAGATACTCTTATGGATCGGCCCCGCTCTGCTGACCGCCTTGCTGCTAATACTCTCGCAGATAAGGCAGCCAAGACGCTTCTCAACGGCTGCCCTGATTGTGCTCGTCCTTGTTGAGCTCTTTGCCGCTACCCGGGTGCTCCCTCAGAATAACCTGAGCGCATCGACCGCCTGGAGCAGCCAACGCCCGGCTATCAGCTGGTTGCTGTACATGACGGAAGGAGAAACCCCGCCGCCAAGATTTTTAGCCCTATCTGACATCTTCTATGATCCGGGTGACCTGCGTGAAATGCAGGCGATATTCGGTGAATACCTGGATGAGGACGCCGTCTACGATTATATTGTCAGCGCCAAATACCGGGAGATACTGGCTCCCAACCTGCCGCTGGCCTGGGGAATCCCGGCGATTGACGGGTTCGATGGCGGCATACTGCCCACCCGCGACTATATTCTCTTCACCAGCCTGTTTTTACCTGAGAACGCAACTGCCACCGATGGACGGCTTCGCGAGAACCTTGATAACATTCCGGGCCTAGAGTGGTTACGGCTCGCCAATGTTGGTTATATCATCACCGATAAGCTGGGAGATCGCTGGATCGACGGCGTGTATTACGATACCCAGTTCCCGGCAGAAAGCTATCTGGTCGAAGCCTACCCGGTCAGGGCATTTGAGGCCGACTCGTTGGGTATTATTGTGGATGTTGATTCTTTAGATGCCATTGAAGCTGCACAGGTTCTTGCAGAAATCAGGGTTGAAGGGACGACCAGCAGCGCATCCGTTTCGATCCCCCTGGTCCTTGATGACGATCTGGCTGATGGGCATGTTGTCCTGGAACTGGGTGAGAGGATAACACCCCAACGGATTGTCATTGAGCCAGATCAATCAACCAGCCCTTATATGATAATAGAAGGCCTGAGCCTGATTGATTCGGTAGCAGGCACCTTTATCCCAACCAGCATTAGCCAGGGAAACGAGCGCAAACTCGCCTATTCCGCCGATGTAAAAGCGTATTCCTACACAGGCACTCTACCACGGGCCTATATTGTGTGCAATGCTACCATTGCTGATACTGATGAAGAGGCCCTCGCTGCATTGGCTGATGATCCGAATACAGCAGTAATTGTCGCGCCAGGGCAATCCCATACCGAAGGATGCTCAATAGAACAGGCGGGGTCAGCTGTCATCACAAGCTACGAGGCTGAGAGAGTAGTTATTTCAACAGACGTGGTAAACGATGAGGTATGGCTGATCCTCTCTGATGCATACTATCCTGGCTGGGAGGCAAGCGTTGATGGGGTGCACGCACCTATTTACAAAGCAAACGGTATGTTCCGGGCGCTCCAGTTGCTTGAAGGTCAGCATGAGATCGTATTTGAATACCAGTGCCGCCCGTTTCAGACCGGTGCGATCATCAGCTGTATTTCACTCTTTTTGGTAATCGCTGCCCTGATCGTGCGGTGGCCCGGACAGGTCAAAGATTAGCGCGCCACTCTTCTACCGCCCGAAGGGCCTCTGGAGTACCAATCTTGAGCAGCGCAGCTTCCGCTGCGTCACAGACACGTTCGCCAATACCAAACATGTCACCGGACGTATCCTCCAGAAGCAGGATCAGGGGGGGTATGGCACTCTGGTCGCCGATTTCACCCAGGGCCCAGGCCGCCCCCCGCCGGACATTCCCATCGGGATCATTCAAGATATCTGTGAGATGAGGAACCGCCGATGAGCCAACCAGCACAATGTCACGCCAGTTACGGGTAGCAATACGAAAGGCAACCTCAGCTGAGACGTCCTGAGGAATCCAGCCAATCAGGTGAAGCGCATCCACAATTGCCTCGCGCACAACACCTCGCTCAACATGCAATGCCCGGATCAGGGATGTGGAGTCTGTGTCGCCGATCTCCCAGATATTTTCTGCGGCTTCTTTTCGAAGCGCCTGATTGGTATCAAACAATGCCTCGTGCAGCCCCTGCAGTGCCCTGACATCATGAAACTGTCTGGCGAGATGCACAGCCGCGTACATCCGTACGCGGCTGTCAGCATCGTGCTGCAATTCTAACAGGGTCGATCTCAATTCAGGGTGATTGTCCTCTACCAGCAGATCGATGGCATCAAAAATGCTGTATCCGGATTGGAGCAGTTCATCCAGCAGCTTCATCGCCGTTCCTGGTTTAGCGCTGCTCCACGAGGTTGTAGTAATAGCGAATCACTGTTTCAATTCCCCGGTAAAAATTCTCGACACGGAAATGCTCATTGGGAGAATGGATGTTGTCATCCAGCCCAAAGCCCATCAGGACAACCGGCGCGCCCAGTTCCTTCTGGAATGTAGCCACAATGGGGATCGATCCCCCCTCGCGGGCAAAGACCGGTTCTACACCCCAGGTGGCCTTGTAGGCGGCGGCAGCGGCGCGCATTTCCGGCGAGTCAATGGGGGTGATGGCCCACCAACCTGCGGAGTGATTGATGACCTCAATATCAACGTGACTGCCGGCAAGTTGCCTGACATACTCCTCAAACAGGCTGGCAATACGGTGAGGGTCCTGATCCGGGACAAGTCGCATGCTGACTTTTGCGCCCGCCTCAGCAGGGATGATGGTTTTCCCCCCCTCCCCCTGGAAGCCGCCCCACATACCATTCACCTCGCAGGTCGGACGTGCTGACATTCGCTCAATAAGCGTATACTCGCCCTCTCCCCAGGGTAATGAAAGCCCGGTTTCAGCCTGCCATTGCTCAAGCGTGTACGGCACCGACGCCAGTGCATCCCGTTCTGTATCTGTGAGCGGCCTGACATTGTCATAGAAACCCGGAATCGTGATACGCCCCGAATCATCGTGTAAGGCTGAAATAATCTCGGCAACTACCTGACCCGGATTGTGAACCGAGCCGCCGTAGGTGCCGGAATGGAGGTCGCGCCGAGGACCCCGGACCCGGAGTTCCATATAAGTAAGACCTCTTAATCCGTATACAATGGAAGGCTGATCCGCGTTGAGAATCCTGCCATCTGACACCAGCCCGTTATCGGCTGCCAGCAGTTCCTTGTTTTTGAGTACAAATGACTCCAGGCTGGGTGAACCGATTTCTTCTTCGCCTTCGAGGATAATCTTCACATTGACAGGCAACTTGCCGGTCGCTCCCAGGAGTGACTCAACCGCCTTCAGGTGAATAAATGCCTGTCCTTTGTCGTCGCTTGCGCCCCGCGCATACAATTCGCCATCACGCACAACCGGCTCAAAGGGTGGGCTTTCCCATAGATCAAGGGGGTCTACCGGCTGAACATCGTAGTGTCCGTACACCAGAACCACTGGCGCTTCGTCCCCGGCATGCAGCCAGTCGCCATAAACCACCGGGTTCCCGACGGTAGGCATGACTTTAACATTGTCCAGGCCAATCCTTTTCATGTCGGCAGCCAGCCAGTCAGCTGCCTGTTGAATGTCCGGTTTATGTTCTGGAAGGGTGCTGATGCTGGGAATGCGCAGCAGGTCAAACAACTGCTCAAGATACTGCTGCTGGCTGCTGCGGGCGTGCTGAAGGCTTTGATCGAGCATAATGAACTCCGTATCTTTTGTGTAAATCTACATACCCTTAAAGGTCATATTCTAATCAGTCATAAACAGGCAACAACAGCTCGCCTGTGGCTATCAATCAACAAACCGATATTTAAGCAACGTCCAGAATGCCGGAATAGCATCCCAGCCAGTGATTTTCTTCCCTTCGTCAAAATCGCGCCCATAGTATGAAATGGCAACCTCAATAATACGGTAGCCACGCTTGGCCACTTTGGCGGTAATCTCAGGTTCAAACTCAAAGCGTTTTGAATGCAGTGGGAGCCCCTTAACCACATCCGCACGAAAGCACTTATAGCATGTTTCCATATCTGAAAGGTCAAGGTTATAAAGCACATTAGTCACCAGCGTCAGAACGAAATTGCCCACCCGGTGCCAGAAATTCATTTTGCGCGCCGGTTTGCCCAGAAACCGGGACCCATAAACGACATCTGCCCGCCCCTCGGCAATTGGACGCACCACATCAGCATAGTCACGCGGATCGTACTCCAGATCAGCATCCTGGATGATGATCGTATTGCCGGAGGCGGCATTAAAACCGGTCCTGACAGCGCTGCCTTTTCCCCGGTTTTTGTCATGGTAGAGGATTTTGATTGTATCGTGATCCTCCCACTGCTTCATCAGGTCGCGGGTCCCATCGGTCGAACCATCATCTACCATGACAATCTCAAATGCCATCCCGGTCGCCAGCACCTGCCGGACAATTTCCTCAAGCGTGTCAACCTCATTGAACACGGGCATGACTACTGACAAGCGAATATTGTCTTCCTGTCCGGATTCTTTCATCTGGTTTCACCTCAACAAGTGTGTAGTATAGCCAACCGGAGGACAGGCAGGCAACCATTCAGCCGTCGATTTGCCACCGAAATTGCAGCTTAAGCCATCCGGGGACGACAGATGTGCTATAATCCGCCGTATGAATTTTGAGACAATCAATACCATTTTGCTTGACGGCGACGGCGTACTCTGGCGCTCAAAAGAACCTGTCCCAGGTGTGCAACGGTTTTTTAAGACCCTTGAGGCCTCTCAAGTTGACTGGGCGCTGTTGACCAATAACGGCACCAAAACGATTAATGCCTACCTGGAGCGATTCGCTCAATATGGAATCAATGCACGCGCAGACCAGATATTTTCGAGCGCCGTTGTTACCGCCAGTATTTTAAAAAAGCAGCTTCCGGCGGCGGCTGTAATCTATGTGATTGGCGAGGCAGGGATACAGGAAGCCCTTCGAAGTGCTGATTTTGCCGTACATACCGGGGCAGAATACCCGGATCGGGTGGACGCTGTGGTCACGTCAATGGACCGCGATTTTCATTTCAGCAAATTGAGTGCCGCCTGCATCCTGATCCGCCGGGGTGCGCAGTTTTATGCCACTAACCCGGACAAGACCTTCCCAACCCCAACCGAGATAACACCCGGCGCTGGCAGTATTCTCGCAGCAGTCGAGGCTGCATCAGGAGAAAGCCCGGTGGTGATCGGCAAGCCAAATGCCCATCTTTTCACCACGGCTCTTGAGACACTGGGGGCAAAAATCAGCACCAGCGTAATGGTCGGCGACCGACTTGAGACGGATATCCTGGGCGCGCAGCAGCTTGGCATCCGTACCATTGCCGTGTTGACCGGGATCGCCAGCCGGGAGCAAATTGACGCCTCAGCTATCAAACCCGATCTCGTTCTTGATAGTATCGCCAACCTGGCAAACCTTCTGACCAATCACCAGGCGTGATCAGATAATGGCCTGGCTGGCATGAGCAGCAAGATCAACCTTTTCGACCTGACCCTTGACTCATTGACCTCACTAATCACGGGTTGGGGCTTTGAACCCTACCGGGCGCGGCAGGTCTGGCGGTGGCTGTACCAGCACCACGCCTCAGATTTTTCGGTGATGGCCAACCTTCCCCAAAATCTGAGAGAAAGCCTTGATGCAGAAACGACTCCAGGAGCGCTGAAGGTAGTATCGTCCGTCCAATCCTTTGATGGGGAAACGCGCAAACTTGCCCTTGAACTGGCAGACGGGCAGATCATTGAAACGGTGCTCATGCGCTATGAAGGCGTGCGCCGCACAGCATGCGTCAGCACACAGGCGGGCTGCGCAATGGGATGTGTTTTTTGCGCGACCGGGCAGATGGGCTTTGCCCGGCATCTCAGCCCCGGCGAGATTGTCGAGCAGGCAATGCATGTCTCCAGGCTGCTGGCTCAAGAACAGCAGCGCCTGAGTAACATCGTCCTCATGGGAATGGGAGAACCATTCCACAACTACGACAACACGCTGGAAGCCATCCGCCGGATGATGGATGAAGAAGGCCTGAACATCGGACAGCGCCACCTTACTGTGAGCACGGTAGGCATCGCCCCGGCTATCAGGCGCTTTGCCGATGAGCAACTCCAGGTACGGCTGGCGATTTCCCTGCATGCTGCAACCAATGAAGCAAGATCGGCGCTGCTGCCAATCAACAGGCGTTATCCGCTGAATGACCTGATGGATGCTGTACGCTACTATATTCGGACAACCAACCGCCGTGTGACATTTGAGTGGGCGCTGATCGCGGGCAAAAATGACACTCCGGAGGAAGCTCACAGACTGGGCCAGTTACTCCAGGGCCTGCTCTGCCATGTGAATATGATTCCGCTCAACCCTACACAGGCATATCAGGGGCAGCCTTCTGACATGGCCCGCGTTTCTGCCTTTGTCAATATCCTGGAAGACTACAATATCCCGGCAACGGTGCGCGTACGCAGGGGAATAGATGTGAATGCAGGATGCGGGCAGTTGAAAGCCGCCCTTATTGCTTCACAATGAGCGAAATTCGCGGCTTGCTGTCTGGAGTGGTTATTCCTCATCCAGATAACCGGATGCCGCCAACCTATCCTGGTATTCGTCCTGAGCGCGCTGCGCCAGGTCTTCAAAGGCCATCTCGAAAGCCTGGTCGTCCTTAACAGAAGGCCAGATGACAGAACGTGATTGCAGATTTGCGTCAAGGGCCTGCCAGAACTCCCGATTTTTTACCGGATTTCCACCAGCGGTCCTCCAACCTCGTCTCTTCCAGCCGTTCAGCCACTGCATCGCGCCGTTACGAAGATAATCGGAGGTGGTGTAAATGCGAACAGAAATCCCATCAGGCAGGGTATGCAGCGCTTTCACAGCCGACAGAATATGCAACTGGTTGGCTGTTGCTTCTGGGTCCTCTCCAACGATCAGTGATTCTTCGCCGCCATACCTGATAGATGCAGCCCAGATTTTGTAACGAGGACTTGCTGACACCACCAGATAAATTTCTACCTCACTCTTCTGGGCATCTTCACTGCCCAAGCGCTGTATTTCACTGCTGGCCAGCGCATCAGCGCGTTCATTGTGCCGATTCCCGGCATGCCCCTTGACCCACTGCCAGTGGATGTCATGTCCGGCTACTACAACAAGAAGTTGCTGCCACAGATCAACATTTTTAACATTTTTAAAACCCTTGGCCATCCAGCTGCCAATATGCTGGGTGATTCCTTCGTACAGATAGGTGGAATCAGTATACAGCATGACCTCACAAGGCTGCGTGAGCGCAGACAGGCCCTCTATCGCAGCCCTGAGCTCCATCCGGTTATTGGTGGTAGCCTGCTCCCCCCCGGAGAGTTCTTTGGTTGTGCCGGTTGCATCATGGATGAGAACAGCAGCCCATCCTCCTGGGCCCGGGTTTGGATCGGCCCCACCATCTGTATAAATCGTCACGCGCGGCTTATCAGTTGACATCAATACACCACCTTAGACCTATTGCACACCATGTACCAGCATGTTACACTTCTCTGACCATGAGTAAAAAAGTGAAAATCGCCCCATCAATTTTATCAGCAGATTTCAGCCATCTGGCATATGATATTGCTCAAGTTGAAGCCG
Organism: Anaerolineae bacterium; assembly: GCA_016926985.1. Taxonomy (GTDB): domain Bacteria; phylum Chloroflexota; class Anaerolineae; order Aggregatilineales; family UBA3940; genus JAFGNO01. The sequence goes on along the minus strand of JAFGNO010000192.1, from coordinate 12,573 downwards.
CTGGCGCGGACCAGATTCACATTGATGTGATGGATGGGCATTTTGTCCCGAATATCAGCATGGGGCCAATAGTTGTCACGGCTGTACGGAAATCCACGCGGCTCCCGCTCGATGTCCACCTGATGATCTCTGACCCGCTGCGCTATATTGAGGCATTTGCGAAAGCTGGGGCCGACGCCCTGACCATCCACCTGGAAGCAGATTCTCCGGTCTCGCAAACCATACAGGCCATACACTCATACGGATTGAAAGCCGGTATTGCCATCAACCCAGCAACCCCGGCGAAAGCACTACAAGCGATCCTGCCAGAGGTTGACATTATCCTGATCATGACCGTAAACCCGGGGTTTGGCGGGCAGGTATTTATCGACGGCTCTGTTTCAAAAATATCAACCATTTATGAAATGGTTGTTGAAGCCAACCTGACTGTGGATATTGCGGTCGATGGTGGCATTAACAACCAGACAACGCTGGCGGCTGTAGCCGCTGGCGCAAATGTCGTTGTCGCGGGAAACGCCATTTTTCGCTCTCCCATGGGAGCGCAGGCCGCAGTAAAAACCCTGCGAGAGTCCATCCTCGCAAGGTAAAGAGAACTAAAAAAGGGGCTGTGCCCCTTTGCTGGTAATGCCAGATGATTGAAAACAAACGCCATTAGCGGATTTTGATATCCTTATTCAGCGTTTTCAGGCATTTAGCGCAGACTTTGATAGATACAACTCGACCATCACGAACAATAGTGGTCTTCTGGATATTTGGTTTGAACTGACGTTTTGTTTTTCGTTCAGAGTGGCTGACATTATGCCCAAACATGGGTTTTTTGCCACAGAGTTCACATTTTGCCATTTGACTGGCCACCTTTACACGAATAGTTTTTAGTCCATTATCAAGCCGGTAGAGGATACCGCATCGGCAGGAATTTGACAAGGTGATGAAAGTATGACTGATCATATTGAGGAACCTCTCGGTTCAATCCATGTTTCTCCTACTGCAATCGCGACCATCGCGAGCCAGGCGCTGCTCACAAGCTATGGCGTGGTTGGCATGGCGTCAAAAACCGCGATCGGGGACTGGGCCGCCACACTGACCGGCGATCCGCATCACGGTATTGAGGTGCAGTATAAGAAAGGGCAACTGGTCATTGGCGTCTATGTCATCATCCAGCATGGAACGCGCATCTCTCAGGTTGCAAGCAGTGTTATTAATGCTGTCAGATTCCAGGTAGAAAAAGCCATTGGCCTTCCTGTATACCAGGTAAACGTGTATGTACAGGGATTACGGATGTCGGCTGAAGCGGGTGATTCAAGCGAAAAAACATCGCGCAGCAGGAGATAACGAAATGACTGATAATCCTGAAAAGGTCATTAAGACCTGCGATGGGCAAGACTTGAAACGCCTGGTTCAGGCAGGCCTGGCCTGGTTGGAAGTTCATTTTGAGCGGGTAAACAAGCTGAATGTCTTCCCCGTTCCGGATGGTGATACAGGCACCAATATGCTGCTAACGATGCGAAGCGCATATCAAGAAATCGCTGGCATTGAGGACCAGCACGCCGGGAAAGTGGCCCATAAATTATACAATGGCGCGCTCATGGGTGCCCGGGGCAACTCCGGTGTCATCCTGTCCCAGCTCTGGCGAGGGTTTTCCAGAGGAATAGAAGATCAGGCTGTCCTGACCACCACGAACCTGATCGACGGATTCAATGAAGCTGTCCGAACCGCTTATCAGGCAGTGCAAGAGCCCGTTGAAGGAACAATGCTCACCGTCGCACGCGAGACGGCAGAGTCGGTTGCTACCCTGGCAAAAGAGTCCGATGACCTGGTCTATGTGCTCAAACACCTGGTGGAGGCATCGTACGCTTCAGTTGAACGAACCCCCCAGCTTTTACAGGTCCTGGCAGATGCCGGTGTTGTGGACTCGGGTGGCATGGGGCTGGCAGTCATCCTCGAAGGGATGCTGCGACTGGTGGAAGACAAACCCATTGAGATTATGCTCGCCGAGGTCGGTCAGTCAGCTTTACAGAGCGCCCTTGAGCCGGAGGACGAGGAAGGCTATGGCTACGACGTCCAGTTTCTGCTGAGAGGAAGCAATCTGGAGGTTGGCATTGTTCGCGAAACAATTGAGTCAATGGGTTGGTCAACCCTGGTAGTCGGCGATCCCTCTCTGATTAAGGTACATGTCCATGTCCATAACCCCGGACCTGTCCTGGGTTATGGCGCAGGTCTGGGCGAACTGGACGATATTGTAGTGGAGAATATGCAGGCGCAGTACAAGCAATTTGTATCTGAGCGGGGCGGCCCATCACATGATGCTCGCGCCCCATTTGAGATGCCCCAGATTCAGGAGGGCATGATTGCCGCCATTACAGTGGCGCCTGGCGAAGGCCTGACCCAGATACTCTACAGCTTGGGCGCCGCATCGGTGATCTCTGGCGGGCAAACAATGAATCCGAGCACAAAGGATTTCATTGATGCCATCAACCAGCTACCAACAAATCGTATCATTATCTTACCAAACAATAAGAATATCTTTCTTGCTGCAGAACAGGCTGCCAGCCAGGTGAATGGCAAAGAAGTGAGTGTTATCCCAACCCGCACAATCCCCCAGGGCATATCTGCATTGCTGGCGCTTGAACCTCGCGGAGAACTGGAGGAAATGATTGAATTGATGTCACAGGCCAGCACCCTGGTTGAAACTGGTGAGGTGACAACATCCACACGCGATGCAACAATCGATGGCTTGGCGGTACGTGAGGGCCAGATTATTGGGCTTCATAATGATCAACTGAGGATTTCAGGTGAGGACATCAATACCGTTGTCATGGATCTGCTGGAAGAAATGGGCGTCCAGGATAAGGAACTCATCACCCTGTACTACGGGGCAGACGTAACCTGGCAGGAGGCGCACACACTGAGTGAGCATATCACCGAAATCTATCCTGACCACGAAATCGAAATTCGGGAAGGCGGGCAACCATTCTATTTCTACATCCTGAGTGTAGAATAAACCCATCAGTATGTTTCAACGGAGGGTTGCTTGAGCATTGTTCGGATCATAACCGACAGCACAGCACAATTTGAGGACCCTGGTTTTCAGGAAAAACATCACGTAGTCGTTATTCCGCTAACTTACAAGCTGGATGGCATGACTTACCGGGACGGCATCGACTTGCTGGACTCGGAGTTTTTAAAACGCCTGCAGTATGTTCCGACTGCGCCTGTCCTCACTGCGCCCTCGGCAGAGCAGTTTGAAGAAGCCTACCGGGAACTGGCAAAAAGCACCGATCAAATCTGTGTGCTGGTGCATTCGCAGCATTTCACCGATACCTATGCAAATGCGGTCAAAGCGCGCTCTCGCTTCCTCGGTCGGTGCGAGATAATGGTCATAGACAGCCGAACAACATCGGCAGGGCTTGGATATCTGGTCGAAGCGGCCATTGCCGCCGCCAGTGCCCAGAATTCGCTTGATGATGTGGTGCGGGTGGTCCGGGGAGTAATCCCCCGGCTGTATTCAGTGATGTATGTTAATTCGCTGGATTACATCCGCCAGGCCGGCCTGATTGGAGAAACCCAGGCACTGCTTGGGGCAATGCTTGATATCAAGCCAATCCTGACCATTGAAGATGGGCGCCTGATCACAATGGAAAAGGCCAGAACTCACTCGCAGGCAATTGACAAAATGATTGAATTTGTTGCAGAGTTTACCCAAGTTGAGCGCCTTTGTGTGATCCAGAATACCCTGAGAACAACGGAGCAAACCAGAATGCTCCAGGATCGACTTGCACTTGAATTCCCCCGTCTGGAGTCGCCAATTATGCTGTATGAACCCCTGACAGCCGCATACATTGGCCCGGACGGGATGGGTTTATATATCCTTGAGGGAAGCGGCGGTGAAGAAAATTACGACGAGCCCTATGAATAGGCTGTTTGCATCATGATTGGCATAGTAACTGATAGCACATGCGATATCCCGGATGATATTGTTGACGCAGAACGCGATCGGCTGGTCGTCGTCCCGGCACTCATCAACCTGGGAGTAGAGTCATTCAGAGATGGCATTGATATCACCCGTGAAACCTTCTATCGCATGCTCCCTAAACTCAAAAGACTGCCCTCAACATCCGCGCCCGGTCCCGGTGTATTTCATGAAGTATATAAACACCTGTTGGAAAAAACCGATCAGATTGTCTCGGTTCATGCAGCGAGCTCATTAAGCGGGATTTATAACTCCGCCTGTATTGCTGCTCAGCAGTTTTCGCCTCAGTGCATTCACGTCATTGATTCCGGGCAACTCAGTATGGGAGTTGGCTGGAGCGTCTTGAAAGCATTGACCTGCGCCAAAACATCTACCAGTGTAGAGCCCGTGGTTGCCACCGTGCGGAATACGATAACACGGGTTAGAGTCTATGCGCTGCTCAACACGGTCGAGTATCTGGCCAGGAGCGGAAGAGTAAACCTTGTTCAAGCGGGGATCAGCAATCTGTTAAATATCAAGCCAATTGTTGAACTGCGCAATGGCGCTGTGGTATCAGCAGCGCGGGTAAGAACCTGGTCAAAAGCACTCACGACACTCATCAGTAAAACATGCGATCTGATGCCAATCGAGCATCTGGCCGTAATGCATACCGGTTTCCCCAGTGGCGCTCAGGAAGTCGCCAACCGGATTTATACATTGATACCTGATTTAAAAGATATCCTGGTCACCAATGTGACCACAGTAATTGGCGCACACGTTGGGCCAAATGCAATCGGCGTAGCAGTTGTTACCGGCGCACAGGAACCGGCCCACGTGTAACCCGGGCGGAAACGGTAGAATATGGCTTCTTCTTTACAGACTCTGATTAAGATACTGCGGCTGGAGCAGCAGAAACATTGCCAGAATAATGCCGTGATAGGCGGATTTGCCCGCTTTGCATACCACTGGTCACGCGAGGCGCACAGCCAGGCAAAAACAGAGGCTCATCACGACCTTGTTGACGAGATTGCGCTCAAGCTGCGCGCCTATGAAACGCTTGCCCAGGGCGACCGCCCTGCGGCATTGGAGGAAATTATCGCAATGGCAAAAGGGCCGGTGGAAACAGCACCGGACGAACTGCTCGAATCCGCCACCCCCTCCCCTGCCCTGCCGCAAAAGGATCCAGACCTTTATACAGCACCTGATGATATTGGCATAGGCGAACTGGACGAAGACCTGGACGAGGATGAAAGCGCGTATATCGATGCCGATATTGGGATTGATGCGTTTGGTACATTCGAGCATGACAGCACCGAACGTCCTGTGCGCGAGCGGCGCGGCTACAAATGGCAGCAACCGGCGATTCCATTATCCAGTGAGGCATTAGCTGAACTTGATCTACCCGTAACAACAATTGACGGCGTGGGGACTGTAAGGGCTGAGCAACTCGGCAACTTGGGTGTCGGCACCATCCGGGACCTGCTCTACCTGTTCCCGCGCAGACATGATGACTACTCCCGGATGAAACCCATCAACAAACTGGTGGTCGGCGAAGAAGTCACCGTCATCGGGGTCATTGAACGAGTCGGGTCACACTCAATGAGGAACGGCGGGGCACGGGTTGAGGCATATCTCAGTGATGGCAGTGGATATTTACGCCTTAACTGGTTCAACCAGCCCTGGATGGAGAAAACGCTGGAAAGCGGAGAACCCTACGTTGCAAGCGGCACAGTCGAGGAGTATCTGGGCCGCTTTGTGATGAATACGCCAGAACTGGAACCCATCGACCGCGAACTGCTCCATGCCGGGCGCATCGTTCCGGTTTACCCGCTGACAAAAGGACTGAGTGCCCGCATCCTCAGGCGCCTGGTGAAGGATACCATTGATAAATGGACGCCCCATATCGCAGACTATCTCCCCCTCAGCACACGTGAAAACAGCGATCTGATGGATTATGGCGACGCCCTGGCCCAGATCCACTTCCCGGATACTCAGGAAGACCTGGCTGCTGCCAAATTCCGGTTTGCATTTGACAGCGCCTTTCTGTTGCAGATAGCAATGCTCAGGCGACGCCATGAATGGCAGAGCCACGCGGGCATCCCGCTGTGGGTAGATGATGAATGGGTTGATAACTTCCTGAAGACACTACCTTTTGCTTTCACCAACGCACAGCAGAACGCAGTCAACGATATCCGCAGGGACATGGCGAAAGAGATCCCCATGAACCGGCTTCTCCAGGGGGATGTGGGAAGCGGAAAGACGGCTGTTGCAGCAACAGCCGTGGGTATTGCCGTGGTCAATGGGACGCAGGCGGCCATCATGACTCCGACGAGTATTCTCGCCGAGCAGCACTATGCCACCCTCAGTGCAATCCTTGCTGAGAGCCGGACAGCAGAACCGGAATCAATCGCCCTGCTAACCGGAAACCTGTCTCAGTCTGAACGTGACAGGGTATACCAAGGGCTGGCAAGTGGCAGCATCCAGGTGGTGATTGGAACCCATGCATTGATCCAGCCCGGGCTGGCGTTCCATCGGCTGGGATTGGCTGTGATTGACGAACAACACCGGTTTGGCGTGACACAGCGCGGGGCGCTGAGAGCTAAGGCTGATGGTGGCAATCCCCACCTGCTGGTCATGACAGCAACCCCTATCCCGCGCACGCTGGCTTTAACACTACACGCCGACCTTGACCTGACGGTACTTGATGAAATGCCCCCTGGCAGAACACCCATCCACACGCGCGTACTGCAGCCAAAAGAACGGGAACGGGCATACCAGTTTGTCCGGGGACAGATAGAAAATGGCAGACAGGCTTATGTGATCTGCCCACTGGTTGACGAAAGCGATCGGCTCGATGCCCGGTCGGCGGTCGGGGTCTATGAGCGACTGCAAAACGAGGTTTTCCCTGACCTTCGAGTGGGCCTTGTACACGGTCAACTAGCAGCCGAAGACAAAGAAGCCGCCATGCAGGCATTTTACAACGGACAGACAGACATTCTGGTCAGCACTACGGTGATCGAGGTCGGGATTGACGTGGCTAATGCCACCGTGATAGTCGTTGAAGACGCCAACCGATTTGGGCTGGCCCAGCTTCACCAACTCAGGGGGCGGGTCGGTCGTGGATCGGAGCAGAGCTACTGCTTACTTATCGCGGACCAGGCTTTCCTGGATGAAGATTCCCGCCTGAAGGCAGTGGAAAGCACCAGCGACGGCTTTAAGCTCGCAGAAATAGACTGGGAGATGCGCGGCGCCGGCGACTTGCTGGGGACCCGGCAAAGTGGCTTTGGTCAATTTGCCTATGCCGAACTGCTCAACCCCTGGCTAATCGATCTTGTACAAAGAGAAGCCCGCCTGCTCTTTGATAGCGACCCCACACTGGAATCGCCCGATCTTCACCTGCTTTCTGAGATGATAGAGCAAGCCACGGCAATCGAAGACAGCCCGAGCGATTTCAGCTAACAGCGATTGGAGAATCCACGTGATCAGACGCGCCATTTTCCCTGCGACCTTTGACCCAATCCACTACGGGCATATCGATATTGCAGTACGGGCAAGCAAGCTTTTTGATGATCTCATTATCGGGGTCTATGATCGGCCCGCAAAGAACATCGTTTTCGGCGTGGAAGACCGCGTACGGCTCGTCAAAACGGCACTTAAAGACTATACAACCATCAAGGTGGTTCCATACACAGGGATGACCGTAGCCTTTGCGCGGAACATGAACGCCCAGACGATTGTCCGGGGGCTGCGGGTATTCTCGGATTTTGAGCTGGAATTCAGGATGGCCCTGGCTAACAGTCGCCTCGCGCCGGATATTGATACCATTTGCCTGATTGCCAGTGAGCAGCATATGCATCTGGCAAGCAGCACAATCCGAGAGATCAGTTCGCTGGGTGGCGATGTCAGCAGTATGGTTCCGGCGTTTGTCGAACAGGCGCTGCTTGCACATTTCAAAGATTTGGGTGATGATGCACCTGGATCGGTCGATATGGTATCGTTTCGCGATTAAATCGACTATACTTTACACTTGCGTAGTAAATCGCCTGTCAGTATAGTGGTGATAATAATCCTAACAGACAACTAAACGTGATCGAGACTGAAACCAGAAAGAAGGCGAGCCGTGGACATTCAACATCTTGTTGACCGCCTCGAAGAACTGCTGAATGGTGGGCGCCATGTCCCATTCACAGGGCATACGCTGATTGATGAGCAGCGGGCGCTTGAACTCATTGACCAGATGCGCATCTCAATCCCGGAGGAGATCGAGAAGGCGAAACGGGTCATCCGGGAGCGCGACCGCATCATGGCCCAGGCAAATGAGGAAGCGGCTCGAATTCGCGACCTGGCTCGTGAAAAGAGTGAGACTCTGATTCAGCGTGACAGCATCACTCAGGCTGCTCAGGCACGGGCGACCAGCATCATTGACCAGAGCCGGCAGGAAGCCAATATCATCCGCCAGGATGCGGACCAGTATGTGCTCGATGTCCTCAGCGACCTGGAAGATGCTCTTTTGAGAACTGTTCACGTTGTGCGGAATGGCATCAGCCATGTTGCGAGCGAGGCACAACCACGCCGCCAGCGGGCAGCAAGTGCTCCAGCCCCCGATCCCACCGATATCCAGACGCCATCAACTCTTGAGCCTGCGGATGAGCCGATGACCATCGAGCGAATATCCTCTCGCCGGGATTGATTTCCGGTTACATCACAATCCTGACGCGGCCTGTTTGCAGGCCGCACTTTTTCCCCGGCATCGATTCTCGTGATCATGGGAAGACAAGACGCGTTTGAATAAGCACTGGTTCTTGGATATAATCCTCCGCTGGCCCTGTGCTGGAAAAAATAACATTGTGAGGAGAAAGCCCGATTATGGGTCCACTACCAAAAAGAAAAACATCGAAGGGGCGGCGCGACCGTCGGCGAGGTCATCACAAGCTCAGCCCTGTAACCCTGGTAGAATGCGAGAACTGTGGGGCAAAAAAACGCGCTCATACCGTCTGCCAGGAATGTGGCACATATAACCGCCGGGAAATTGTAGCGCCAGAAGATTAACAGGCAACGCTGCTGTCAGATATCTGGGTCATCAGACCGTATTTCCACGGGAAACACGGTCTTTTTTCTTCCAGGGTTCAGCAAGGAGGATTGATAGTGCTGGTGCCCGATTCCACTGCATTTGTTTTTCCCGGGCAGGGTTCCCAGTACGTGGGAATGGGGGCAGGCCTGTATGCCGCTTATACCGCTGCCAGGCAGACATTTGAAGAGGCAAACGACCGGTTAGGGTTTAACCTATCCAACATATGTTTCAATGGGCCTGAACCAGTTTTAACAGAAACCTCTATGGCCCAACCGGCGCTGTATGTATGCGGTATCGCAGCCCTGCGTGTGTTCAACGACGAAATAGGTGACTCGTTCACCCCCCGGTTCACTGCCGGTCACAGCCTGGGTGAGTTAACCGCATTGACAGCCTCTGGTGCACTCGATTTTGCGGATGGCCTCGGATTGGTCCGCAAACGTGGGGAACTGATGCGAGATGCAGATGTTCTGAATCCGGGGGGGATGGCCGCCATCCTGGGCATCCCGATAGAACAGGTTGAACAGCTTTGTGATCAGGTTTTGCAGGAAATCGGCGGCATCCTGGTTATCGCCAATGATAACTGTCCGGGGCAGACTGTCATTTCTGGCGATAATGCCTCGCTCAGGATGGCCGTTGATCGGGCAAAGGACTATGGGGCAAAACGCGCAGTCCTGCTGCCAGTCAGCATCGGGGCGCATTCGCCACTGATGGCGCATATCCAGGACGAATTCAGGGACGCCCTGGCTTCCACACAGTTCAGGAACCCCGCGATAACGTTAATCGGCAACACAACTGCCCAACCACTTAACTCAGTTGAAGCCATTCAGGCTGAACTGGCGAATCAATTGACCTCGCGCGTCCGGTGGACAGAGAGTATCCAGGCACTGCAAGAAGCAGGGATCAGCACCTATGTTGAACTGGGCAGCAGAGATGTGTTAACCGGTCTGCTGAAGCGCATTGACCGATCCGCAACCGGTTACAGGGTCGATTCGCCTGATGGTATCAGGGCCATCCTTGCAGTGGCGTAGCACAGCATCTGCGGGAAGTAACCAGGCATCCTGGCGGAGCATGGTACCCCGCCTGTTTGTGGACTGATGTGGGGAATGGTAGAATCCCGCCATCCTGAAGCGTTCCAACCAGCTGGGACAAAGGAATCAAAATGAGCAATCTTAACGAACAAGTTGCCCTGGTAACCGGCGCATCGCGCGGGATTGGCCGGGCAATTGCGCTTGAACTGGCCCGGCATGGAGCTGCCGTTGTTGTCAACTACAACCGCAGCACTGAAGCTGCCCAGCGGGTTGTCTCTGAGATTGAGGCGGGCGGTGGGGCGGCGCTTGCCCTGCAAGCTGATGTAAGCAATGCTGACCAGGCTGCGGAACTGGTAAAACAAACCGTTGATACCTATGGCAAACTGGATATTTTGGTCAACAATGCCGGTACAACCCGCGATATGGTCATCATGATGATGTCTGAAGATGACTGGGATGTGGTCATCAGAACCAATCTGAAAAGCACCTTCAACATGTCCAAAGCCGCTGTGAAAGTAATGATGCGAAAGCGATATGGACGGATACTCAACCTCAGCTCAGTGGCCGGAATTGCCGGGAATGCGGGACAAACAAATTACAGCGCAAGCAAGGCCGGGATCATTGGCTTCACCAAGGCGCTGGCAAGGGAAGTGGCTGCCCGGAACATCACCGTAAATGCCGTGGCGCCCGGTTTCATTCCCACCGATCTGACTGAGGCCATCCCGGAGAATCTCAAACAGGCGTCACTCAATGCGATCCCGCTCGGCAGGTGGGGAACGCCTGAAGAAGTGGCATCCGCTGTGGCTTTTCTGGTCTCGCCCGAAGCGGGCTATATTACCGGACAGGTGCTTTCGATTGACGGCGGGATGGTCATGGGATAACGTGTTAACACAAGCTGGCAGTTTTTTCACAAACCATGAAAGATAAGGGTATCATGGAACCACAGGATACGATTACAATTGCTCCCAGCGTACTTATCACAATTGTCCGTCTGGCGGCTGAAAACGAAGACGGTGTGGCCCAAATGGGACAGATTCCGGTGGACATGGGGCGGCTTTTCCGCGGCTTTACCACCGGTTCAGGAGTGGTACTGGATATTAACGACCAGACCATTACCGTCGACCTGTACATTGTGGTTGACCATGGCGTGAATATGGCCGAAGTCAGCCGTCGGGTGCAACAAGCGGTCAAGCGTGCAGTGAAAGACCTCGTTGGCATGGAGGTCTCAGTCGTACACGTCCATATTGAAGATGTTGAGGTTCCCGGCAACAAGTAAGTGCATCAATAGAGGAAATTGTGAGGCGTAAGACGCGAAGGATTGCTTTGCAGACGCTCTATGAATTGGATTGTACATCTCACAGCAGCGAAGATATAGTCGCGCGGTGGCTGGACGAAGAGGGTTTTAACGAATCCAGCGAACTATTCTTCCGCTTACTGGTAGATGGCGTCACTACCTATCAGGCGCAGCTTGACCGAATAATCCAGGACTATGCCCCGGAATGGCCGGTTGACCAGATTGCAATCATCGACCGGAATATCCTGCGCATCGCCATCTTTGAGCTGCTTGTTGGTGAGCAAACCCCTCTGAAGGTCGCAATCAATGAGGCTGTCGAATTAGCCAAGATGTATGGCAGTGACAGCGCACCGCGTTTTGTCAATGGCGTCCTGGGGACGCTGGTAGAAAGAAAATCAGAGCTACAACAGCTGTTTAGAAATGACACCGATCCGACAATTGTGTAACCCCGGATTCTTTCCCTTTGCAGGCTCCCTCTGAGGCGATATGGATACATTGTGTGGCGTGGGGCTTCCGGAACTCGTCCTGCTTGCCGTACTGGCCTTTGTGATATTAGGGCCAACCCGGACACGGGAAGTCGCGCTGACTGCCGGCAGGTGGCTGGGAAAGGCCATGCGGTCTGTCTGGTGGCAGGAGTTCACCGAGATCACATCGGCTATACGCAACCTGCCAACTTCACTGGTCAGGCTGGCCGAGCTTGAGGAAGCACAAACCGATCTGGAAGAAGCCATCAGAGACTTTTCAGGCGCCGGGAAGCCGCCAGACTCACACCCAACTTCCATGCACAAAGATAACCCCTGGGGAATAAACCGGGACAGCCCGGAAGGCGATACGAGACCAGAGAATGATTGAGTCATTTTTCAGTCTTCTCCCACGCAACTTGCTCAGCGTTGAAGCTGCGGTCATCATCAGCGCCCTCCTTGCTAGTTTCGGGTTGGCCATGATAGCACTCATTAAAAACCGCCCCGTGCTGAGAAAACCAGTTGACGAAGAATCCGATCTTGGCGCCATTTTTGACAACCCGGCATCGGTATTGCCGCATGTGAACGAACTCCGTAACCGGATTATCCACAGCCTGATCGCAATCGCTGTGGGCGCAGTGATTGGAACGCTGATTGCAAACCCTGTATTGACTCTGTTGACCGAACCCATCGGGGGAGCAGAGCGGCTGATTGCGATTGGCGTGACCGAGCCATTTGGCGTTTTCTTCCGTGTCTCGATCATGTTGGGG
>JAFGNO010000191.1 GCA_016926985.1 Anaerolineae bacterium | reverse complement strand
TCAGCGCGCGTTTTTCCGTTTGCTGAACTTTCAGCCGCGTGATCGCTTTGCGGTTGCCTGAGTTTTTTCAGGGGAGTCATCATTAGGATAGGAAAACCAATGGCGCGCAGGATTGTTGGCGTGATGGGCGGTGGCAGCGTGACCTCCAGCGTGATGGAGGACGCCTTTCGCCTGGGCGAACTCATTGCAGAGCGAGGATGGGTGCTGCTGAATGGTGGGCGCAGCACCGGGGTCATGGAAGCGTCCGCAAGGGGAGCAAGCAGCAAAGGCGGACTTGTGGTGGGAGTGCTGCCCAACAGCAGCCGCGAGGGGGCATCCGAATATCTGGATATCTGCATTGTAACCGGCATGGGGAATGCCCGTAATGCGATCAATGTGCTGTCCAGCGATGTAGTGATCGCCTGCGCAGGAGGGATGGGGACAATCTCTGAGATTGCACTCGCGATCAAGAGTGGTGTGCCCGTTATTGCGCTCGGAATGGATACCGGGAATCTTTTCTCATCGGCCAGGGGTGCGGGTTTGTTACACAGCGCCGCTTCCCCTCAGGAGGCCATTCACCTGGCAGCAGAACTAATAGGTGCTTGAAGACAGATTGCTTTGAAAGCCGCCGCACGCATTCGCGCTCTCAATCCCCAAAAGCGCGCCCTGCTCTGGGCGATCATTGGTATTTCAGTTGTTGGCGGGCTTGCCGCCGGGATCTGGCTCTGGCTCCTTCGCGGTTTGCCTGACCCGTCCAGCCTGGATGCTGGTCTTCACATTCCCTCCATACGCATTACTGATAGATATGGCACTCTCTTATACGAGGTAATCGATCCCGATTCTGCCCGGCATAATCCTGTTGCACTGGAAGAGATTCCCGCAGCATGTATCAATGCAACATTGGCAACAGAGGATGCCCACTTCTATGAAAATCCCGGTTTTGATATGCGGGCAATTGCGCGATCGCTGTGGATCAACATCCAGGGCGGCGAGGTACTGACGGGTGGCAGCACCATTACTCAACAGGTGGTTCGAAACCTTTTGTTAACCCCTGAGGAGCGCAGTGAACGTACGCTGCGACGCAAACTGCGTGAGGCGGTTCTTGCCTACAGGCTCACGCAGCATTATGGCAAAGAGCATATTCTTGCCCTGTATCTTAACCAGACCGATTACGGCAACCTCTCTTACGGAATTGATGCAGCTTCCCGGGCATATTTTGGCAAACCGGCATCTCGTCTTGACCTGGCCGAGTGCGCGCTTTTGGCTGGGCTGCCACAGGCTCCCTCATTGTATGACCCTCTTACCAACCTGGATGCAGCCAAAGAACGGCAGCGAGTTGTCCTGGAACTGATGGCAGATGAGGGATATATCACAGCCGGGCAGGTCGAGTCAGCATACAATGAGCCGCTCAGCTTTGCCGCGGAGCGGTACAGCATAGAGGCCCCTCATTTCGTCATGGCTGTCATTGCCGGGTTAGAAAGCATTCTTCCTCCTGAGGTCTTGGCTCAGGGAGGGCTTGTCGTTCGTACCACGCTGGACCTGGACTGGCAGATGGCAGCCGAGCAAATTGCCCGAAGGCACCTGGAGTCGCTCAATGAACCGCTGCCCGGCGAGATCCCCCACAACGCGCAGAATGCGGCGCTGGTTGCCATGGACCCGCATACCGGGCAGGTGCTGGTGATGATGGGTAGCCCTGATTACTTCGATCCTGACATCAGTGGGGCGGTTAACATGGCCCTGGCCCTCAGGCAGCCTGGTTCTACGCTTAAGCCATTCACCTATGCGCTTGCCCTTGATCCCGATCAGGACGCCCCCTGGACAGCCGCCACGATGCTGCTGGACGTATACACTTCGTTTGTCACCAATGAGGGGTTTGCCTACGCCCCAGTAAATTACGACCACCAGGAGCATGGCCCGGTATCGCTCCGTGAAGCGCTGGCGTCCAGCTATAATATCCCGGCGGTGCTGGCGCTGGACAGGGTTGGCGTGGGGCGGCTGCTTCGTCTGTTGGCTGAGTTAGGTATCACGACTTTTAGCGATCCTTCACAATACGATCTATCCATTACCCTGGGTGGTGGTGATGTCCGTCTCCTGGAACTGGCTGGTGCCTATGCTGCCCTCGCAAACGGGGGCGTCATGGTTCATCCGATCCTGGTTCTTGATGTAAGGAATTCAGAGGGGGAGGTCCTGTTTGAGCAGGCAAGTGCACTCGGTGGGCGGGTGCTTGATGAGCGGGTTGCCTGGTTGATCTCCGATATTCTGAGCGACAACAATGCACGCGCCCCGGCTTTTACCACCCACAGCATCCTGCAAATCGGGCGCCCGGCTGCTGTAAAGACCGGGACGACCACCGACTATCGTGATAACTGGACAATAGGTTATACCCCTGACTTGGTTGCAGGTGTATGGGTGGGAAACGCTGACAGCTCCAGCATGGTGGGGATCAGCGGGGTCAGTGGGGCGGGACCGATCTGGCACCAGTTTATGCGGACCGTGTTACTGGGTCGGCCCCAACTGGACTTTGCTCGTCCTGAGGGATTGGCTCAAGCTGAGGTTTGTTCGTTGTCCGGGCTGCTGCCAACCAATGACTGCCCCTACACCCGGACGGAATGGTTTATCGAGGGCACGGCGCCGTCTGGCTATGACACGATGTATGTGGCGATCACCGTTGATAGTCTGACCGGTTTGCCCCCGGGGAGCAGCATTCCAGAAGAGCGGCTCGAAACCCGGCTGTTTCTTGATCTGCCCCCTCAGGCTTATCCCTGGGCCAGGCGCAATGGCATCCCCCTGCTGGCAGACCTTCAGTTGGATGAGCCGGTTGGTGGTGTGGATGAGTTGCACATCCTTTCCCCGGACCCCGGCACGATATACCAGATTGATCTGGGGATTCCCCGCGGGGCGCAGCGGATTCGAATTGTGGTTATTGGACCGCCCGATCTCGAAACCGTGGAAATATCTCTGAATGGAACCCGTCTGCAGACGTTTGCTGCCCCTCCGTATGAAGTCTGGTGGGAGCTTGTCGAAGGAGATTATTTGCTTGGGGCGGTTGGGCAAACTGATTCGGGCGACGATCTGGCTGCGGACCCCGTTCATTACACGGTCAGGGGGCCTTAAAACAGAGCGAAATGTGCGCTTGGGCAACATTCTTCGAGATGATATAATCGAGCCGATATGCCCTCGTAGCTCAAAGGATAGAGCAGCGACCTCCTAAGTCGAAGGTTGCAGGTTCGACTCCTGCCGGGGGCACTGGAATTAAAAAAGGGCTGGCGTTTTTGCCAGCCCTGTGTTTTTCTACCGGCAATCATTCCTACACCGTATCATTCGTATGACCCGATTCGTCTTCCCCATCATCCCATGTGATGATCAGTATACAGGTACCAGCTACCAGGATGGTAGCGATGAGCAGCGCCACCCACTGCCCGGCACGCAGGCCAACGTCATAAGCCTCAATTACCAGAAAGACAATCATGCCAATGGACAGCACCAGCCAGGCAGAGATGCGCGGATGGGCCTCAATGAGGCGAACCACCGGGCCAATGCGGCTGTTTCGCAGTTTATCTATGGTACGGTCGAAGAAATTTGGCATGTCAATCAGTCCTGGGTGCTAGATGGGTTCAAGGACGCGATCTTCGCGGATGCGTTTATAAAACATCAGGGAATCTGGTGGTGTAGATTCTTCCGCTGCTTCGCGCCAGTCTGGAACGCGGAGTTCGGCAACTGTTTTAATCTCATACCCTGCGCCGAGCACAGCATGCCGGATATCTCTGGAGACTTTGTTGGACAGAAATACCAATACAATTTCGCTCTGAAGGTCAAAGGCGGCCTTTTCAATAGTGTCTGTCAGGTCCTTGACTGCCTTGTTGACCGGCACACCTGGCAGCAGGCTGAACTCATCCACACGGGCGATCAGGTTTTCCACCTGCCAACCGGCGATGCCTACTATCTGGTCGCCGCCATAGAGGAGCATATAGGCTTTCTGCCCGAAGCGTACCAGGATATCCATGCGGCTGAGTGAACTGCCATCCAGCGCATTCATATAAGCGGCAATGTCCCGCGCGTCCTGCGGTCCACCTCGCTTTACGCTGAGGTCCTCTTCGCGCACCTCAACCGCTGCGGCTTGCCGCGCCACGACCGGCTCAGCTTCAGGCTCTTCAGGGGCCTGCTCCAGACCCATGAGCGCGTTATAAGCCTGCTGTACGGCAAGCCAGGTTTTTTCGTAGCCGCCGCCGTTGTCGATTACCAGCGTGGCCTGTTTGCGCTTCTCTTCCTGGAGGGGCTGGACAGCGATCCGGAGTTTCGCCTCGGCTTCACTCAGTTTCTTGGCTTTCACCAGCCGCTGGAGCTGGATATCAGAAGGTGCATCGACCACCCACACGGCGTCACAATGGCCCGCCAGCCCGGATTCGAACAACTTGATAGCCTCGATCACCACCACTTTTTGCTTGGAGCGGCGAATCAGGATATCGATAACCTGGAGCACAACAGGGTGGGTGATCTTCTCAAGGGCCGCCATTGCGCTGCGGTCATTGAAGGCGATCATGCCCAGCCGCTTCCGGTCGATCTGGCCTCCGGAGGTGAGAATCCACTTACCAAACATCTCAACCACCGGCAGATAGGCTGGCGCGCCCGGTGACATGGCCCGGTGTACAAGTCCATCTGCATCAATGCCAAATGCCCCCAGGTGTTCGAGCATGCGCCGAACAACGCTCTTCCCTGTGGCGATATTCCCTGTTATGCCAATGACAGTTTTTTCAGGCCACCGTT
This sequence comes from Anaerolineae bacterium, assembly GCA_016926985.1. Taxonomy (GTDB): domain Bacteria; phylum Chloroflexota; class Anaerolineae; order Aggregatilineales; family UBA3940; genus JAFGNO01. The sequence continues at coordinate 2,767 of JAFGNO010000191.1, read as the reverse complement.
TGCCCACGCACAGCTCCCTGTATCTTGCTCGGTCGGTTTCAGGCTATTCTAGCCCCTGCCGGAACTTGCGTCAAGCACCTTGCGAACTACTCAATCAACGAGGCCAATAGACCTGGGCTCAGCCGGAGATGCTCCAAACATGCACCAGCGGTTTATCACCATCCCCGAACAGTTCGAGCAGATACAACAACCCATTATTACGGTCAAAGGCCGCCGCGCCGATGCGGGCATTTTGCTGGGGATGATCAAAGTAAAAAAGAATGTCGTCAAGATTCATCTCGGCGTAGGGCTGCGGCTCCCAGGGCTCTATATCACCAAGCGCCACGGCTGCCAGGTCTGCCGGGTCGTAGAAGATCATCTGCGCTGTGAATCCTGTGCTCCACCAGCCGCGACCGTCTTCGCCACAGCTTTCCGGGTAAGGTGGTTCCCAGACTGTCCCATCTGAGCAGCCATACCAGCAATCGCCCACGCCTTTGGTGCCAGCAAAGATCACTGCGGCCCTGTCTCCGGCAGTCATCCAGGCGACGCCATTCCATTCATCTGAATGATGGTAGTTCGTGACTGTTGGTGAGCCTTCAGTATATACATCGCCATACTGCAAAAGAGGCAGTGCCGAGAGGGTGCTGTTTGGCGCGGGCGGGTTGCCCTCCAGCCAGGGCGCGATGGCAAACAGCGTTGGCCCCTGAGAACCCTGCCCGCCATCTCGGAAGCGCCCGGTAGCCAGGTAGCGACCCGGCGCGTAAACATCTGCCCATTCAACCGGGATATCCAGCAGGTAATCCCCGGTGACATAGTTCCAGTAATTGTCAATACGCCACAATCCGGCTGAATTCGGGTTGGAAAGGTCCAGTTCCGCCCAGCCGTGCGTAGGGTTAGTGTCCATTTCGCCCATATGCTGCGCCCAGGCAAAATACAGTTTTCCGCTGATCTGATCTCCCTGAGCAGGCAAATAGGCCAGCCCGACCCTCGGTATTTCGAGATAGCCAACTAACCCATCTTTAATATCCTCAAATGGCTGTAACGTGGTTGCCATGTTCAGATCATCGGGGTTTTTACCCGCTGAGATTACCGGCTGAGGGATGTCGATCTCGGATACCCAGGTATTCCAGTCGTGCCCGGTACCAAACAGCGACCCCGGGAATCCATCATCAGGGCCGTTGGGATCGCCATCTGGATAGTAGGTAAGCGCCCCGCCGCTCCACAGCCACCCAATTTCATCTGGGGCATCATCGGGCAGCCGGAAGGCCCCCAGATAAACCAGGTCCTCAGGATAGATCAGGTCTTCAGGAGCGCTCTGTGGAGCGCTGATGCCTGGCGGCGGTGTGGGGATCGATACCGTGGGAAGGTCACCGGTGTCCTGGTACTCTCCGCCTTCATCGCTGGATGTGGTCGAGCCACTGCATGCTGCCAGCAGCAGTAGGGGCAGGCCGGTTATCGCGATTACTTTTCGTATATTTTTCATTGAGCTTTCTCCTGGTTCTAGTGGTTGCCTGATCCTGCTGCCACCAGTATACAGCAGTTAGCGTTTCCGCTTAAGCTGGATACCCGAAGGTGAGGAAATTCAGATTGGGCAGTGTATATCGATATGGTTAGGATTTGCCGGGCAGCGTGTTACAATTGGCAATCGATTAGATTTTGCGGACGTATTGAGGTGAGAATGGCCAAACTCCGCCGTTGGATTCTATTGTTTATTGGGCTGGTTGTCAGTGGAATTTTCCTGTATTTCGCGCTTAAGGGGTTGAGTCTGCGCGAAGTGTGGAACGATCTGAAGGCAGCCAACTACTGGTGGATCATACCGGGGGTGCTTGTTTACTTTATTGCCGTATGGGCACGCACCTGGCGCTGGCATTACCTCCTGCGCCCGATCAAGCGGGTGCGACTGGTGGCTCTGTTCCCGGTAGTGGTCATTGGTTATATGGGTAATAATGTCTATCCTTTCCGAGCAGGTGAGGTAATCCGGGCCTATATCCTGGAGCGCAATGAAGACGTCACGATCAGCGCATCCCTGGCGACGATCATCGTAGAGCGTATTTTTGATGGGCTGGTCATGCTGATATTCGTCTTTGTAGCGCTGCCCTTTGCCCCCATCCCGGCACCTTATGACCGGATTGTAATCTGGATGACCGTCCTGTTTTTTGGCGTGTTGGCGGTATTCATGGCGCTGGCCATGCGACCAGAGTTCACTCAGCGCCTGTACACCGGGATCACCAGAAAGCTGGTTCCCGTTGAATCCGTCCAGCGTTTTATCCTCACACAGGCAGATCGGTTTTTGGAAGGGCTGGCCTCACTGCGCAGCCCACGCGATCTTTTCATGACGCTGATCACCTCCATCGTGATCTGGCTGACGGAAACGACCAAGTACTGGTTTGTGATGCATGCCTTTAACTTCCAGGTGAGCTTTTTTGTCCTGATGCTCATGACCGCAGTGGTCAACCTGGCGACCACGCTGCCCAGCTCACCGGGATATGTCGGCACCTTTGATGAGCCTGGAATTGAAATCCTGAGCATTTTTGGCGTCCCTGAAAACACGGCGGCAGCATATACGCTGGTGCTGCACGCTGCCTTATGGCTGCCGATCACCTTATTGGGGTTCTATTACATGACTCGCCAGGGCGTGAAGTGGCGGGACTTTAAGCTCGCCACTGCCGTTGCCAGACAGCCAGCAGTTGAAGGTGAATCCCCATCATCCTGAACGCATGGAGAAGTTTATGAAGATTGCAATAGTTGGCGCAGGAGCCACCGGACTTTCAGCCGCCTACGACCTGGC
>JAFGNO010000190.1 GCA_016926985.1 Anaerolineae bacterium | reverse complement strand
TCATCTCGTCCCTATGATGCTCCCGGATAGTGCTCCTGCCAAAATTGCGATTACTTTCGGATTGCGAGGCCCAAACATGAGCATCGCAACCGCCTGCGCTTCCAGCACCAACGCAATTGGCGAAGCTGCAGCTATCATCCGGCGCGGGGCTGCGGACGTGATGGTAACAGGGGGCGCAGAAGCGGGTATTGTCGAACTGGCACTGGCTGGTTTCAACAATATGGGAGCTCTCTCTACAAGAAACACGGCACCGGAGAAAGCTTCGCGGCCTTTCGACTATGAGCGGGATGGGTTTGTTGCCGGAGAAGGAGCGGCGATCCTGATCCTGGAGCGGCTGGATCACGCCCTGGACCGCAACGCGCCTATCTATGCGGAAATTCTGGGCTACGGGGCCTCGGCAGATGCCTACCACATCACCGCTCCGCAAGAAAACGGAGAGGGGGCAATGCTGGCAATGCAACAAGCGCTGGCCGACGCACAGATCAGCCCTAATTCAGTTGACTATATCAATGCTCACGGCACCAGCACACGGCTCAATGATCGATCTGAGACAATCGCTATCAAGAAGGTTTTTGGTGACGCCGCATATCAGGTTCCGGTAAGCTCAACTAAGAGCATGACCGGCCACCTGCTTGGCGCTGCCGGGGCCCTGGAAGCGCTATTCTGTATAAAGGCCATCGAGACAGGTGTGATTCCCCCTACGATAAACTATGAGCACCCCGACCCTGAACTCGACCTGGATTATGTGCCAAACACAGCTCGCAGGAAGCAGGTAAGAATCGCCATGTCGAATTCATTTGGGTTTGGCGGGCATAATGCCACACTGATAATCAGTCACTTCGATGGCTAGACCAAAGCAGAAACGCCCTGTAAGGAATTCCGCAAGCCGTTTTCATTCAGGCCGTTATGCACACATTGTTGGATGGGGCGCTGAAGTGCCCGAAACTGTGCTCACAAACAGCGCCCTGGAGGAGATGGTCGATACGTCAGATGAATGGATCCAGGAACGCACCGGCGTCAAAGAGCGAAGGATTGCAGACGATAAAGACAGCACATCCTCCCTTGGCTTACGGGCGGCTCGAAAGGCACTCGCCAGGGCAAATGTCAGTCCCAGAGACCTGGATTTGATCATTGTATCAACTTCAACACCTCAGTTTCTTTTCCCGTCGACGGCAAACCTGATACAGGACAGGTTGGGGGCCTCCCGTGCCGGCGCCTTTGATCTGCTGGCTGCCTGCACAGGATTTATCTATGGGCTCAGCCTGGCAGCATCACAGATTGAAGCCGGGGCAATACAAACCGCTCTCGTTATCGGCGCAGAAACACTCAGCCGGGTGGTAAACTGGCAGGATCGTTCATCCTGCATCCTGTTTGGAGACGGCGCTGGCGCTTTTGTTGTGCAGGGGAAAGACGAGCCGGGAGGTATTCGCTGCAGCGTTTTGCACTCAGATGGCTCCGGGGCAGATTATCTGTTTGCACGCTCCGGCCTTCGCGAAAGCTGGAAAGGCGACTTTCCACCAAATGGCCTGGAAATGCAGGGGCGTGAGGTGTTCCGGTTTGCATCTCGCGTAATGGTTCAGGCAACCGAGGAAGTTCTTGAAATGTCCAGCCTGACACTGGATGATGTTGACCTCATTGTCCCGCACCAGGCGAACTTGCGGATCATCCAGGCAGCGGCGCGTGGCCTGAAGGTCCCTGTTGACAGGTTCTACATCAATGTCGAGAAGTACGGGAATACATCAACAGCATCCATTCCTCTGGCTATCGTCGATGCGGTTGATTCCGGAACGCTGAAGTCAAACAGCCGGATTGTACTGGTCGGCTTTGGCGCCGGGCTTACCTGGGGTGCCTCACTTATTGAATGGGAAGCAATGCCAACACCGGGCGCAGCGTTACAGGATTTCCTGAGAGAGAGCTGGTATCTTCTGGCCCGTATGCGATCCCTTTTCCTCAGGTTCCGGCGCCTGCTGGAGTCTCTGCTCTTCCAGAATGGGAAACGCAGAAATCCATAGGATTGGCACAAGGGAACACCTAGCTTGAGCGGGGGAGTATATCGCATCTCAGGTAATACCCGACCGCCGAATGTCACATCTACACAGCCCGAGCGTTATATTAAGCAGCGCAATCAGTGGGCTTGGGACCCCACACACATGAGACAACTATCATGTGACCTCTCCTCTCCTGATGAGCGAGCCTGTCGCGGGGTTCGCCGGGGCTGACCAACGTGTCAGCCCTATTTGTTTCCCTTTGTCATGGTCTTTTGGTTTGCGTATAATCACCACACTCTGATCCGTATCAGGAATGTAAAGGTCCATCTATGGAAAAGTGGGATAGTTCATCTGTCAGGCAGGCCTTTCTTGACTTTTTTGCAGGCAAAGGACACGCCGTCGTGCAGTCATCTTCATTGGTTCCCGGTAAAGACCCCACCCTGCTATTTACCAATGCCGGGATGGTGCAGTTCAAGGATGTATTCCTGGGCACTGACAGCCGGTCCTATGCCAGAGCCACGACCGCGCAGAAATGTATGCGGATCAGCGGGAAGCACAACGATCTGGAAAATGTTGGCCCTTCCCCGCGCCATCACACCTTTTTTGAGATGCTTGGAAATTTCAGTTTTGGGGACTATTTCAAGCGCGAAGCCATTCATTACGCGTATGAACTGATCACAGAGGTTTACCAGATACCCCCCAATCGCCTGGTATTTACGGTTTTCCAAACCGACGACGAAGCGTACGATATCTGGACCAAAGAAATCGGGATCAGCCCGGCGCGTGTTGCCCGGATGAGTCCAAAGACGAATTTCTGGCAGATGGCGGAGACAGGGCCGTGCGGGCCAACAAGCGAAATTCACTGGGACCTCAAGCCAGAACTTGGCGAAGCCAGCATTCTAGAGGCGCTGCAAAAAGAGGACGATCGCTTCCTTGAGCTCTGGAATCTGGTCTTCATGGAATATAACCGGACTGAACCCGACCCAGACCACAGCGGTCAATATGACATTCCCCTCCCTGCCCCAGGCGTTGATACTGGCATGGGATTTGAGCGTTTGTTGGCGGTCATGCAGGGCGTGAAGACCAATTATGATACGGAGCTTTTCACTGATCTTATGGACGCCACACAGGAGATCCTTGGTCATGACGATGCGACAAGAGAACAGCACAATATACCCTACCGGGTCATAGCAGATCATATCCGGGCGGCATCATTCCTGATTGCCGACGGCGTTAATCCCGGTACCACAGGACGTGAATATATCCCGCGCATGTTGATCAGGAGAGCGCTTCGATTTGCCAACTCGATGGGGATTGAGCGCCCGTTTTTAACCGACCTGGCCGACGCAGTTATCTGCAAAATGAGTCCGGCTTACCCGGAACTGCTTCAATACCGCACCGCAATTCGCTACCAGATATCAGCAGAAGAAGAGCGGTTCACAAAATCACTCAGCAACTCATTGGCCGAACTGGACGCACGGATCAGGGACATGGAAGCCTCCGGGAAGACTGTCATGTCCGGGCGGGAGGCCTTTTTCCTGTTTGCCACGCATGGATTACCCCTGGAACTCACCCGCGACCTGCTCAATGAACGCGGCTATTCAGTCGATGAATCGAGTTTTTACGCAGAGTTGGACAAACACCGCGAGATTTCAGGTGGCGAAATCGGCGCTTTTGAGGATGTTACCACCTACAGCACCCTCCTTGAGAAGCTCAGACAGGAAGGCGTTATTGAAAACCAAGGCATTTCATACAATCCTTACGATACCAGTAAGCTCCCTTTTAAGAGCAGAATAGCATCCATCATCAGGGATGGCCAGATTGAACTATCCGCCAGCTATGGCGATGAGGTGGAAATCGTTCTGAACCAAACCGCATTCTACGTTGAATCCGGTGGACAGATCAGCGACACAGGGACTCTGTCCGGTGCAGGATGGGAGATAGAGGTTTACAATATGCGAGAGCCGGTTGGCAGCCTGATTGTTCATATCGGACAGGTCACCAACGGCGAAGTTCATGTGGCAGACCCTGTGGTTGGGCATATTGACCTGGCCAGACGCTGGGATATCATGCGCAACCATACTGCAACCCACCTGCTGCACGCATCCCTCCGCAGCGGGCTCGGTGACCATGTCCGCCAGAAAGGATCGCTGGTTGCGCCAGACCGGCTCCGGTTCGACTTCACGCATAATTCCCCGCTAAGCGGAGAGGAGCTTGACCAGATCGCTGCGCTGGTGAACAACATGATCCTCGCTAATATACCGCTTGAGATTGTGCATAAACCCCTGTCAGAAGCCCGCAAAGAAGGCGCAATGGCGTTATTCGGGGAAAAATACGGTGATGAAGTCAGGACAGTCACAATTGGAGACCCCGCAAAAGAGGCCCGTTTCAGCTACGAGCTGTGTGGCGGCACTCATGTGCGCTCAACAGGAGAGATCGGATACTTTCTCATCACACACGAGGAAAGCAGCGGTGCGGGCGTGCGCAGGATTGAAGCGGTCACCGGATGGGGCGCGTTTGACCTGATTACACGCCGATTGAACCAGATGTCGCTGTTATCGGACAGGCTTAACACACAGCCCGAAAACATCGTTGACGCGGTTGACCGTTTGATAGAGAGCCTGAATGAAACAACTCGCAGGGTTGAAACCCTGGCCAGGCAGTCTGCCCGGCAGTCCCTCGATCATTTGCTTGAGACCGCCACTGATCTGGATGGGGTCAAGGTAGTTGCTGCACAGGTTGACGCTGCTGATGCCGATCTTCTGGCCGAAATGGCTGACTGGTGCCGAGACCGCCTGACCAGCGGGATTGTGGTGCTGGGGGCCCCCATTGATGGCAAGGCACGCCTTGTGGCAAAAGTTACGTCAGATCTGGTTGAAAAGGGCATCCATGCCGGTCGGATTGTGAATGATGTTGCCCAGAAAGTTGGGGGCGGCGGCGGCGGTCGCCCGGATTTTGCCACTGCAGGGGGCAGGGAACCCGAGAAGCTTGTCAGCGCCCTATCAGGCGTCACCGGAATAATACAGAGCATGCTTACAGAATGAAGCCAGCAGCAACCACACTGGGCAGCAGCAGGCACTTATTGTCAATCCAGGACTACCGCTTACAGGCATAACGTGAAAGAACAGATCATCCACCTGGAACCACATGATGATATTGTCTCAGTGCGGGATAAACTGGGCTGGATCCGCGCGCCACGCGTGCTACTTGTTTTCCCGGAGGACAAATCGCACAAAATACTGCAAGACCGGCTGGACCTTGTCCTGTTGCAGCGTGAGGTCATCCGTCGCAAATCACAACTTGCCCTGATCACCCGTGACCCGATAGTCATCGACCATGCTCGTGACCTGGGTATTCCAACCTTCCGGACTGTAGATGCCAGCCAGAATAAGTACTGGCGCACTATAAGCGAAAAACAACCGATTGTCCGTGAAGCTCAGCCTGTATCCCTTGACCAAGAACTGGCTGAAGCTGGCTCGCGGTTAACCAAACAGAATCGGGAAAGACTGGCAAAAGTACAGCGTATTCTGGGGATTATCCTCCTCACGATTTTGCTTGTTACCCTACTCACCAGTGCGTATATCGTCATTCCCAGAGCAACAATCTACCTGGATCCTGCCGGAAACCAGGTGACTGTCACAACAACCATCACGGCTAACCCGAGCGCGGCAGACAGCAATATTGAACACGCTCAGATCGGCGCCAGATTTGTTGGCGTGGAAGTTGCGAGTTCGGCATCTGTGGAAACCACCGGCACGGCAGCTTTGCCAACAGAGAGTTCCCGCGGGATAGTCGTGTTCACCAACCTCATTCCCGAACAGGTCACAATACCCAAAGGCACTATCGTCCGCACCAGCGCGGCACAGCCAGTCCGATTCGAGACATTGGTTGATGCTACCCTTCCCGGGCGTGTGGGGGGAAATGTCGAAGTCCCAATCATTGCAGTTGAGCCGGGATTTACCGGCAATGTCCCCAGTGAACGAATCAATGAGGTCGAAGGCTCCCTGGCAGGCAGGGTGGGCGTCATCAACACAGAGCCAACACGCGGAGGGAATGTAACCGATATTCAGGCAGTATCAGAGGCAGACATTAGCCGGGTGCGCGGGATCCTGTTACAGCAACTGCACCAACGCGCACTGGCAGAAATGCAATCTGATCTGTTGTTTGAGCAGGAGTTTGTGCCCGTTGAAACATTGATTGTCGCAATCATCCACTCAGAGATTTACAGCAGCAATGTGGGGCAGGCAGCTGATGAACTCAGGCTAACCATGCGAGTCACCATCCAGGGAACGGCCATTGATGAGCGTCTTGCCCGTGAAGTGGTTTATGATGAACTGGCGGGGAAAATGGGTATGGGTTATGTCATCACATCCGACACGCTCATTTTCAGGCGTGGCGATGTGTTGGGTGTGGATGATGAACGGCGCGTAACTTTTATTATGCAAGGCTCAGGTGAAGTGGTGACCGCAATTGACCCATCCTCGGTGCAGGAACTGGTTCGCGGTGTCAGCCTGCGCGAAGCGAGCCTGCGCCTTGATCGAGAGCTGGCCCTGGACACACCCCCTGAGATTGATATAAGACCCAGCTTCTGGCCAACCCTGCCCTATTTAAGCAAGCGGATCGTCATCAGAATCGCAGGTCAGCTATGACCGAACAACGGCGTATCATGGGGATAGACCACGGAGAGGTCCGAATTGGGATTGCCCTCAGCGATCCCTTTGGCTTATTCGCCCAACCCCATGGTGTTCTATCTGCTCAGCCATCTTCGACTGCCTATCAGACTATCGCAAAACTTGTCAGTGAATTTGATGTCATCAAAATTGTTGTAGGATTGCCCACAGCCTCTGACGGAGGAACAGGCATGCAGGCGAAAAAGGTCATAGAATGGGCCAGCCGTCTCGTCCACCATATTGATATTCCGCTGGTTTTTTGGGATGAGAGCTATTCCACGCACGATGCCAGCAAAACAAAACCCCGGAAAGGGACACCTCCAGGCCGCCGCCACCAGAAACCAATCGACCATATTGCAGCCGCCACGTTTTTACAGGAGTATCTGGATGTCAGTAGTTCAGAATACGAGCCGGGAATGACCCTCGATGACACCATCAACACAATATCCTAGGTCCCGCCGTCGCTCTGGGTGGCTGCTGCTGTTTATTTCCGCAGCATGTATAGCAATCCTGCTGCTTGGAGCTGTGGCAGCCATTGCCGCCTTTGACCAGGCCGGCCTTGCAATACCCGAAACAACCTCATTAAGCCCGCTTGAAGCAGCCTGGGCTGCCGGTTTCCTGGTAATGAACCAGAAGGACCTGAATACGCCAGCCAGCACCGATCATACGGCTGTCTACTTCACCGTAAACCCGGGCGAAACGGCCAGGGATGTGGCTACAAATCTCTCAGAGCACGGGCTGATAACCAGTGAGCAGGTCTTTATCCGCTATCTTCAGTTCTATGGGCTGGATGTTCAGCTTGAAACCGGCATCTTTGCACTGACCCGGACCATGCCGATCCCGGACATTGCAGGAACCCTGACAGGAAGCAACCAGGTTGAATTGGTCCTGACCATTACTGAAGGATGGCGACGTGAACAGATCGCAGCCTGGCTTGATACTCAGACAGACCTTCCATTCACAGGACAGGATTTCCTGAATGCCACTCAAGGCCCAGCCCGTTGGTATGGTCAGCACACCATTGTGAACACCATACCCGAATCAGCAACGCTTGAGGGTTATCTTTTCCCGGACACTTACTTCATATCAATGGATGCAAATGCAGATGACCTGGTCACCAAAATGCTGGAACGCTTAAGCGTCCAGCTGGATGGTGAGCTATCGCAAGGTTACAGCGGCTCGTTCAGCTCGCTCTACGATATCCTGACTGTGGCAAGCATTGTTGAACGCGAGGCAGTTGTTGCTGAAGAGCGGGCCGTCATTGCCAGTGTATACCTGAACAGGCTCCAGATCGGCATGAACCTGGAAGCTGACCCAACAGTCCAGTATGCAATGGGTTTTCAGCCTGCAACCGGTCAATGGTGGAACTTGGACCTGACTGCAAACGATTACTACAGCGTTATCTCGCCATACAACACCTACCTGAACCCGGGGCTCCCCCCCGGCCCAATCGCCAGCCCTGGTTTTGATGCAATACGCGCTGTATTACAGCCAGAAGACACCCCTTACCTATATTTTCGGACAACTTGCGATGGCAGCGGCCGACACAATTTTGCCATCACTTACGAGGAGCATCTGGCTAATGCATGCCCCTAAGCTGGCTATCTGGCTTGTTTGGCTGCTATCAGTCTTGCTGCTCCTGGGATGTGTCCAGTCACTGCAGGCGGTCAAAATCGGGCTTATTGCACCATTTGAGGGACAATACCGCGAGATAGGGGTAGATGTGATCCCCGCAGCACGGCTGGCAATCAGAGAATACGCTGAACAAAGCCAGGAAACTGGTGTGGCAATTGAACTGGTAGCTTATGACGATAGCGGCGACCCTGCACTGGCCGCTGATCAAGCAAGAATCCTTCTCACCGATCCCGATATTGTCATGGTGATCGGTCACTGGCGCGACAACACGACACAAGCCGCCCTGCCTGTTTATGTGGATGCCCATATCCCATTGGTCACGGTTTCGGCGGCGACCTTTGAGGAGAGCGGTAACAACGCCATCTATTATATATCCCCTGCTTACGCAACCCTTCAATCCGCTGCCACACAATGGGCTGATACTCAATTGGATGAATCTGAGATCATGATTGAGCAATTTCAGAGGACAATGTCTGAGGAGATAGGCCGGGTAATCAACCATAATGGCACTGCAACATTTCTTGGCAATCCTGATTGGGGACTATCGCAGTTTTACAGCCTGACGAACGGCCTGGCGGACGGTCAGTATTATGTCAGCGCAGACATTCTGCCCGAGTTGGTACCGCCATCTGTGATGCCAGAGAGCCAGATCGATATATTTATTACCCGATACACAGAAGGAAATATCGGTATTCCGCCCGGCCCGATGGCGTTCAGAGCATACTATGCAACCTGGTTTGCTATCCAACAGGTTGTAGCGCGGGCCGGAAGCTCCGCCCGCACCCCGTTTGATGCATCATTCAACGAAAAAGGGCCAGACAACCGCCTGGCCCTGCCCTTGTATTTATTTCAATGGACTGATGGGCAACGCACGCTGATTAGCCAGTTATACCCTTGATCGGTGTTTGTCAGCAGCTTAAATCACAGGCCGTGTCAGGGGACAATCAGCGCATCAATGGCTGCTTTGAGATCGGCATAAGCGTACTGAGCACCACGCCACGAAACCTGAGTGCCGTTCACAAAGACGGTCGGTGTCGCGTTGATCCCCAACTGGCTTGCCTCCGCCAGCACACTCTGGACGCGGGTGCTGGCAGATACTGAGGAGAAGCATTGTGAATAGTCAGCCATGTTGAGGCCAACATCCTTCGCCCGATCGCTTAATTGCTGTGATGTGTAGAGGCCCGGCCCTGCTGCATCATATAACGCCCATATATGATCATGCATCTCCCAGCCCATGCCCTGCTCGGCAGCACACACAACCGCCTGCGCGGCAGGTGTTGAATAGGTTGGATTAACAAAGGAGACCGGCTTAAACACCACACGTAAAACACCAGCCCTGACATACTCATCGATCAGCCTGTGAACCGTGTCTGACAAATCACGGCAGTGAGAACAACTGAAATCCGAGAATTCAGTCATTGTTACCGGCGCCGCCGGGTCACCGATAGCAAACCCAAATCCGATTGTGCTTTCGTCAATAGACTGCTGCAGGTCATTATAATCCGTCTCGATCTGGATATCAGTGGTTGGGCGAGACGAGAGAAGTATCAGTCCAAGCACCACTAAAACCGCAAAGATGGACACACCAGCTATCAACTGGTTCTGCGAGCGACGGCGCTGACGCGCACGGCGCGAAGTTGCCTTTGATGTTTTATTCGTCATATTTACCCCTCATCTTTGAATATGCGTGTCGGGCAATCTGTCTTGGTGCTGATAGCCGACCCTTCACGAAGCATGCGAGCAGGCCAGGGAATGAGCCAGGCGACCCTGGACTGATATGTTTCGTAGGAACTGCCATACAGCTGCTTCAGGCGGTTCTCCTCCAACCGGGACCCTACCAATAAGTACATGGTTATAAGCAGGTTTATCACCAGTATAGTGACACTCATAACAGGCAGCGGCCATATCACCAGAAGAAGGAACAGGTACAAAGGATGCCGTGTGATGCGGTACATTCCTGTCTTTTGGAGTGCGGGAGGCGGAACAGGGAGATCTCCCCCCCTCAGATAGGCAGCAACCTGCCTGACCCCCGCAAAATGCCACACATCCGTGACAAATAAGGCTCCGACCAGACCGACCAAACCAATCCCCATCAGCATACAGGAGATAATCAACCAGGGAGTATTCAGCCGATAGATTACAGGGCTATCAATCGAAACCGCCAAATAGATAACCGGCAGAATGGTCAGCGCAGCAAAGAGGTTATAAGCCAATCGGTACCAGCCTGACACAAACCGGTCACCCAGCAGCATGGAAAGACTGCGGCTAAATCGCCCACCAGCAAGCAGGCTGTGCAGCAGTGCAAACAGCCCAAAGGAACCCGCCAACAGCAAATAGTCTTTCACAGAACAACCTTCTCAGATCATTTCTCTGCTACCGATATTACGGCTGCGATATTACGGCTGCAATTCCACGAATTTTCATCCAATTAGTAGAATTCTACCAGTTATGCCATGAGGATTTCCACACGATGCGTTTACCGGTGATGAACAACCCGCGCTCGCGTTCCTGTAATCAGCTGAATAGGGTATTATTGATTAATCAGACACTCACACTCATCAAAGGCGCCAAGAGATGAACCCAGTAGAGATCATTGGTAAAAAACGCGATGGCATTGAGCTTACACGCGAAGAAATCCGGTATTTTATTGAGCAGTTTATCGCCGGCAGTATCCCTGACTACCAGGTTTCTGCCTGGGCTATGGCGATTTATATGCGAGGCATGTCTCGCGAGGAAACTGTTGAACTCACGATGGCGCTTGCAGAGTCCGGCGAGATTATCGACCTCTCGCCGGTGCTTAAATTTGCAATTGACAAGCATTCCTCCGGCGGTGTAGGCGATAAAACATCGCTGGTGGCGCTCCCACTGGTTGTCTCGTTTGGCGTTCCAGTGGCAAAAATGAGCGGACGCGGCCTATCCCTGACCGGGGGAACCCTGGACAAGATGGAAAGTATTTCCGGTTACAATGTCAACCTGAGCATGAAAGAGTTCATGGACCAGATTGATAAATATGGGATTGTGCTGGCCGGACAGACTGCCGACCTTGCCCCTGCAGATGGTAAGCTCTATGCGCTCAGGGATGTTACGGCAACCGTCTCCAGCAAACCACTGATTGCCAGCTCCATTATGAGCAAGAAAATCGCTTCTGGCGCAGACGCCGTCGTCCTAGATGTCAAAGCCGGGTTAGGCGCATTTATGCAAACAGTAGAAGACGCGGAAGACCTTGCCCAGATTATGGTTGACATTGGCAAAGGCGCAGGTAAAAAAGTCACTGCCCTGATCAGCGACATGAACCAGCCACTTGGGTATGCGATCGGAAATGCGCTGGAAGTACGAGAAGCCATTGATACATTACAGGGCACAGGACCTGCCGACCTGGTGGAACACTGTATTGTTGTTGCCGGACAGATGCTGCGCCTGGCAGGTATATCCACGGCACGCGACCTGAGCGATATCCGCGAAAGGGTTGAGGAAAAACTGAGCAATGGTGAAGCCTGGGAGAAGTTCCGAACCCTTGTACGGGCTCAAGGCGGCGATCTTTCCCAGATTGACCAACCGGACACACTGCCCCGCGCACCAGTCGTGATCGAAGAACGGGCCACCCGAAGCGGGTACCTGCAAACTATTAACGCCCGTGAGATTGGTTTCGCTGTGCTGCATCTCGGCGCAGGACGACAGGTGAAAGATGCCACAATCGACCACGCCGTTGGGGCGGTTGTCCATCACAAAGTGGGAGAATACGTCAGAAAAGGGGAAAGGCTCTTTACGATCCATGCAAGAGATGCCGATTCGGCAGATGTCGCCCGTTCAAGGATATTGAACGCTCACGTCTGGTCAGAGCGCCCTGGTATGCCCCTTTTCTACAATACCCTCTTCAGCGAATAGGTGATTGCAGCGCAAGCAAACAGATGGTCATCAACGGACAATACAATAACACGCCAGTTGCGATCCACCGAAGCCCCCGGCATCTGGTGATCAGCATTGGCCCACCTGAGCAATCAGAGGTATTTAGCTATGACCTGGCAGGACGGCTTTGGTCGGCTTATGTGCACGGTCGCACCTTTCGGCGGGCCATGAATGGCCAGGTCCAGGCCCGCTGGACCGCTCAGGATGGGCAGCGCAGACGGCACTGGGTGTTGAATGATGAAGCCAATGATCTGATCACTCACGTCTGCCAGGCAGTTTGCAGTTTGAAATCCTGGACAAACAAAGGCTGCTTTTTTACCCCCCTCCCCCGCGAGTGGTCTGAAGCCCTGGACCGCGCATGTGAATTCGACATCAGGCAGCACCAGGATGATGCGGCTGTTTTTCGCAAAATTTACAAACCAATTGGTATTTTGCCCCCAGATCAGTACATGGCGCTGGTTGTCCAGATGACAGAGGGCTGTTCATTTAATACCTGCACCTTTTGCAACTTCTACAAAGATCGGCCCTTCAGGATCAAACCGCCGGTCGAACTTACCGAGCACATCCGGGAAATCAAGGAGCACCTGGGAGACGGCATAACAATGCGGCGATCAGTATTCCTGGCCGATGCAAACGCCCTGGTTATCCCGATGAAGCAGCTTGTTGAAAGGGTGTCCATTGTGAACCAGCAATTAAACACCCCGCAGAATGGCTACCTGTTCTCATTTCTTGATGCATTCAGCGGCACACAAAAAAGCCGCGCTGACTACGCTGCCCTGAAAGAACTCGGATTGAGACGTATTTATATTGGCCTGGAAAGTGGTCATAACGATCTGCTGCGCTTTCTGAACAAACCAGGCACCGCCGAGGAAGCACTCGAAGCGGTGAATACCATGAAATCGTCTGGGATCAATGTTGGCGTCATTGTCCTGATAGGCGCTGGTGGGCATGTTTTCTCTGAGGCCCATATTGCAGATACGGCATCTGTTATCAACCAGATGAGACTTGACAGTGGCGATTTCCTGTATTTTTCCGAACTGGTCACAACTGAGAACCTACCCTATACACTGTCTGCTGATACATACGGTATCCGTCCCCTGAGCCCTGATGAATGCCAGAGACAGACCGCAGGAATTCGTCGGCATCTCCGGTTTGACGGTAAAAGCAGCAGCCCAAGAATCAGCCGCTATGATGTGCTGGATTTCATCTATTGAGCAACCCAGGAGAGGCCTTTTCAGTCAACAGGCAGTGTCTTTACCAGCTTTGACAGGGTAGAGGGTCTCGGTTAGACTTGCCCATGGTATGCACTGATGATCTGGCCGGAGGTTCAATGCGCACCGTTGAGTGGCATGAAGGCAAAGTAAGGATGATCGACCAGCGTGCCCTGCCATGGGATATTGTACTGGTCGAATTCAGAGACTACACTGAAGTGGCCCAGTCTATTTCAGAAATGATTGTGCGCGGCGCACCAGCAATTGGAGCTGCTGCTGCATTCGGGATGGTGCTGGCAGCGCGCCAGTTTGACGCTACCAATCGCCAGGAATTGCTGAGGTATCTCGAAGAAGCAGGCAACCTGCTTGTGAACGCCCGACCAACGGCTGTTAACCTGAAATGGGCCGTGAACAGGATGCTTCAGGCCGCGGCAAACGAAGCGCTGTTCAGGGTGGAAGATATTCGTAATGAGATGCTGCGTGTCGCCAAGCGGATTGCCAACCAGGACGTCAAAACAAACCGGCAGATGGGCGTGTATGGCGCAGCCCTGATCAGGTCAGGAGACCGTATCCTCCACCATTGTAATACCGGCGCACTGGCAACTGTTGATTGGGGAACTGCGCTGGGAGTCATCAAAACTGCCCACCAGCAAGGGAAGCATATCCAGGTGCTGCTCACAGAAACGCGCCCGCGGATGCAAGGGGCGAGATTGTCCGCGTGGGAACTCAATGGGGCCGGCATACCCTATCACATCATTACAGATAGTGCGGCAGGGCATTTCATGCGTAAAGGTGAAGTCGACCTCATCCTGGTTGGCTCAGACAGGACAGCGGCAAACGGCGATGTGGCCAACAAAATCGGGACATACAGCCTGGCTGTGCTTGCCAGGGAAAATGGCATCCCGTTCTATGCTGTTGTGCCCACCTCAACCATCGATCTCTCGGTGGAAGACGGCAGCAAAATCCCCATCGAAGAACGGACACCAGATGAAATCCGAAACCCATATGGGATGAGGCTGGTTCCTGAACATTTCCCGGTTAAGAACCCCGCATTTGATGTCACACCTTACCGCTATATCACCGGCATTATCACCGAGCAGGGCATCGCCTACCCCCCATATGATGTGACGCTCCCAATGGTGGTAGAGGGTTCACTGAACAGCGAACTGGGGGACGTGACGGAACCGGAACCTGATGAGCCTGAACAACTCTCCCTGCTTGACGAGATTGACCCTTTTGACGGCCTGTAATAACTGATGATTGTTGATGCCGAAACTGCCATCTGGCTATCAGACCTGATTGTCCAATCGCTGCATGGGCTGGAACGTGGTCCTGGACTGACTATTGAGATCATTGGCTCGCCCCATTTATGGACACAGCTTATTCCCTGCTTTGCATTTGAAGAAGAACCAAAACTGACTGGGTTTGTACTGAATTTCCCCTACCGAGATAAGTCTGGCAACCCATTAGAAGTGATTGAGCAGGCTGGTATCACACCCCCGCCGGGAACAACCCCCGGCGATTGGGAGAACAGGAAGAACGCTGCAATCCACCTCCGGCGAGATATCCCACTGGTTGCCCTTGCCCATTTCATCGGGGATATTTTTGAAAAGGTCCTTGGCGCTTCACCAGACGACGAGCTATCTGTGCAAATTGATTACGGGTACTGAACGGGAAGACAGAAAGCACCAGAAATGAAAACAGCAATCACCGGATCCATCGCATTTGATTACATCATGACTTACCCTGGCAAGTTCAGCGAAATGCTTCTCGCCGATGAACTCGATCATATCAGTGTGAGCTTCCTGGTCGATGACATGGCCCGTCACCGGGGCGGGGTCGCACCCAATATCGCCTATACACTGGCGCTGCTTGGCGAACGACCGCTGCTGGTAGGCGCAGCCGGCAGGGACTTCTCTGAATATTGCAGCGCGCTGGAAGCCGTGGGGGTGGATACGTCTGGAGTACATCTCTACAACGACCTTTTCACCGCCTCCTTTTTTGTCAGTACCGACCAAAAACAGAACCAGATCGCAATGTTTTATGCCGGAGCCATGGCTCGCTCAAAAGATATCCAGCTAATCGATGTATTGCCCGACAAAACAGACCTGGTTGTGATATCACCAAATGACCCAACAGCAATGCGCCAGTATGTTGCCAGCTGCAAAGCTAACAACATCCCTTACCTTTACGATCCGAGCCAGCAGGTTGCCCGTATGGGCGGAGAGGAACTGGCAGAGGGCGTGGATGGCGCGCATCTCCTGATTGTCAACGATTATGAATATATGGCTCTGATGAAGAAAACCGGCCTTTCTCACGATGACCTGTTGACAATGGCAAAAGTTGTTATCGTGACAAAGGGATCGGGAGGAAGCATCATCCATGCTGATGGACGGGAATACACGATTCCTGTTGCTCCTCCAGATGCCATCAAAGACCCCACCGGTGTTGGCGATGCATTCCGCGCCGGCCTGTTGAAAGGGATCGCCTCCGGATGGGATTGGTCATTATGCGGCCAGATCGGATCTCTGTGTGCAACCTATGTCCTTGAACAGATCGGAACGCAAAATCACACCTTCACACCGCAGGAGTTTGTGACCAGGTTCCGGCTGAATTTTGATGACCATGGTGCGCTTGACGCTCTCCTATGACAAAAACCCCCGCCAACGCCCGCATCAGGGTGCAACCAGCGCCCCCTCTGGCGCATATCCGCGATTTTCTGTACACCGATATCTTCGCAAATGCCTATGCGATCGGGGACCTAGCTCCCCCCTACTCCAAGAACGCTCAATGGTATGCGGCTTACCAATCCGGCAAAGTCATCGGGGTCGGGCTGATTTACTCCGGGCTGATCCCGCCAATCCTGTTTCTTGCTGGCAAGCCCGCCGCTCTTGAGGTCCTTGTTCATAACACCTCACTGCCAGAGAGCATAGCGTTCTCAGCGCCGGTGAATGCCAAACCGACGCTTGAAAGCAATCTGACAGTAACTGGCTGTAAGTTGATGCACCGTATGTGCCTTCTGCCCGAATGGTTCATCCCTGCGGAAGATAAACTGGCAGAGGAGGCGTATTTGCTAAGGTTGAGCCGTGAAGATTCCGCAGACATTCTGCGCCTCCAACAGGAAGCCTCCAGTCACGACGAGCGCGCATTCGAGGATGTCGCGTTTGCGCCAGACATGGTTGACAATGGCTGCTACTACGGGCTGACCATCAATAACCGTATGGTCGCCATTGCCGGCACTCATCTTACCGCCCCCGCTGCCGGGATTGCTGCAGTCGGCAACGTGGTTGTCCACCCTGACCATCGTGGAAAGCGGCTTGGAACTCTCGTGAGCCACACAGTGACGAGAGTATTATTGTCGGAAGGGTACAAACTGCTGGCACTGAATGTCTCACAGGGAAACCAACCGGCCATTCGCACTTATACGCAGCTGGGTTTCCGGATAACCGGTGATTTTATAGAGGGTTTTGCCAGACAATTGTAATAATACCTCGACGGTCAGGGGAGACACG
>JAFGNO010000028.1 GCA_016926985.1 Anaerolineae bacterium | reverse complement strand
TGGAGGGATTGTCGTCGCCATCAACCCGACCTTTCCCCCCAAAAAAATCGCCGAGCAGTTAAACGACAGTGGGGCTGAAACACTGATCACCATGACCCTTTTTTATAAAGGGGTTAACTCAATCCGCAACGAAACGCCCCTCAAGCGCGTGATTGTCTCTAATATCAAGGAATACCTTCCCGGTGTTGCTCGCTTCCTGTTCACCCTCGCCAAGGAGAAAAAAGAGGGCCACCATGTCGAATCGCTTCTTCCTGGTGACTACTGGTTCCAGGACGTCCTTGCCAATCATTCTCCCGACCAGCGCCCAGCTATTACAGTCAACCCGACGGAAGATACTGCGATTTTCCAGTACACAGGCGGCACTACCGGCATTCCCAAGGCTGCTCGCGGTCCGCACAGCGCGCTGGTTGCCAACGCCACCCAGATGGACGCTTGGATGGGAACCGGTGAGGTTGAGCGTTTCCTTGCCGCAATCCCGCTTTACCATGTTTACGGGATGGTTGCCGTCATGCTCTTTGCAGTGAGAACCGGGTCCTCCATGATCATGGTGCCCAACGCCCGGGATATTGCCGATCTACTGGGGACTATTCAGACCTTCAGGCCAACCACTTTTATGGGTGTGCCGGCTCTGTACAACGCGGTCAACTACCACCCCGACGTGATATCTGGCAAGGCCGATTTGAGTTCAATCCGCGCCTGTATCAGCGGATCAGCCCCTCTCTCACCCGAAACCAAGCGCCGCTTTGAGGAACTCAGTGGGGGGAGATTGATGGAGGGCTTTGGTATGAGCGAAGCGCCTACTGCCACCCACTGCAACCCCTTCAGAGGCGCCAACAAGGCAGGTTCCATTGGCATGCCTTTCCCTGATGTTGAGTGCCGTATTGTCAGCCTCGATGATGGGGTGACTGATATGCCGGTTGGTGAGGTGGGTGAGCTTGTGATACGCGGCCCGGTGCTCATGACCGGCTATCACAATATGCCCACGGAAACCGAAAATGCGATCCGCGATGGCTGGTTGTTCACAGGCGATATTGCCCGCATGGATGAGGAAGGATATTTCTACATTGTTGACCGCAAGAAAGACATGGTCCTGATCGGCGGCTTCAACGTATATCCCAACCTCGTCGAGAAATGCCTGACCGAGCATGAAGCTGTTGTTGAAGCGGCTGTTGCAGGTATTCCCCATCCTGAAAAAGAGGGGCAGGAGACCTTGAAGGCATGGATTGTTAAAGACCCCGAGAAATCAGTTACCAGTGATGAGTTGATTGAGCACTGTAAAACCCGGCTTGCTCCCTACGAAGTCCCCCGACGATATGAGTTTGTTCAGGAACTGCCCAAAACGGCAGTCGGAAAAATTCTTCGTCGCGAGCTTATTCGTATGGAATCGCAAAGCTGAGTGTTTCCGAACCGCAACAAAAAACGGACAGCTTGGCTGTCCGTTTTTTGTTCTGCGTGAATATCAGGCAGGTGCTGTCGCCGTGGGATATTCCAGAGAAGTGGAAGCATCGCCATCTTCCTGTCCGGCTTTTGCCTCATCAGCATGTTCCAATAGTGTTTTGGCTATCTCTGCCTTTTTTTCCAGAAGCGCTTCAATGACATCCATCTGGCCTTCCATCAGCGCTTCAAATACCTCGCGGTCCAGCGTTTCAACTTCGAGGAGGGTCTCCGCCACCAGCTCCAGCTTGTCACGGTGCTCATTTAACAGATTACGGGCACATTCATAGGCGCTGCTGACAATGTGACGGACCTCGTTGTCAATTTCCTCAGCCACCGCGTCGCTGTAATCACGCTGCTCACCGATCTCGCGACCCAGGAAAACAAGCTCCTCTTTTTGCCCATAGATCATCGGGCCAAGCCTGTCGCTCATGCCATAGCGTGTCACCATGTTCCGGGCAATTCGGGTAACACGCTCAAGGTCATCGCTGGCCCCGGTAGTCACCTCGTTGAAAACCAGTTCCTCGGCAACGCGTCCACCCAGCACCATCGCAATCGTGTCGAGGAATTTAGAGCGCGACATGAACATCATGTCCTCGCCCAGCGACATGGTATATCCACCAGCCATACCGCGCGGGATGATGGTTACCTTCAAAACCGGATCGCAGAACGGAAGCAGATGGGCCACCACCGCATGCCCAGCCTCGTGAAACGCGGTAATTTTCTTTTCTTCCGGGCGAATGAGCCGGCTGCGCCGCTCCGGCCCGGCAATCAGGCGTTCAATTGCCTCCTGCATCTCGTCCATGCCGATGGTCTTCCGGTTGCGGCGGGCAGCCAGAATTGCAGCCTCATTGACCATGTTCTCAATGTCGGCCCCCACAAAACCCGGGGTTGCCCTGGCCAGGATACCCAGGTCAACGTCCGCCGCCAGCGGCTTGCCCCGCACATGGACCTTCAAAATGCCTTCTCTCCCCCTGACGTCGGGCCGGTCCAGTACCACGCGCCGGTCAAAACGACCGGGCCGCAGCAGGGCCGGGTCCAGAATATCAGGCCGGTTGGTCGCCGCCACGACAATCACGTTGGTGTCAGTATCAAACCCATCCATCTCCACCAGGATCTGGTTCAGGGTCTGTTCGCGCTCGTCATGCGACCCGCCCAGCCCTGCGCCACGCTGCCGCCCCACTGCATCAATCTCGTCCACAAAGACGATGCAGGGGCTGTGCCGCTTGGCCTGCTCAAACAGGTCCCGGACGCGGCTGGCACCGACACCCACAAACATCTCGACAAATTCCGAGCCAGATATGGAGAAAAAGGGCACCCCTGCTTCGCCGCTGGTAGCTTTGGCAAGGAGGGTTTTCCCCGTTCCTGGAGGACCAACCAGCAGCACTCCTTTGGGAATACGTGCGCCAAGCTGGATGAACTTGGCTGGCTCCCGCAGAAACTCAACAACCTCCCGCAGTTCTTCTTTCGATTCATCACAGCCGGCCACGTCGTCAAAAGTCACGGTAGGCTGATCGCCGGTGAACATCCTTGCCCGGCTTTTCCCGAAGGAAATGGCCTGGTTATTGCTCCCCTGGGTCTGGCGCATCATGAAATAAATGCCTCCCAGGACAATGACCACGGGAAGCAAATAGACCAGGGCGCTTAAGACACCTGACCAGTTAGTGCCCTTTTGATTTGACCACTCTATCGCGCTGATCTTTTCTGGTGAAACGCCCAGTGCCAGCAACTGCTCCGGGGCAGTGCTTCCCGACTCTTTCAGAGAGGTAGCGGTGTCATTATTACTCAGGGTAATCCGCATTTCGTCATTTTGCATCACCACGATGCTCTCAATCCGGCCTTCCTGAGCGTGTTGCGCCACTTCGCTCAATGAGAGGATATCTTTGCCCTCTCTACGCGCAAAGGCGCCCAGTATGATCACCGTACCGGCAAGGATAATTAACAAATAGACGAAACCATGTCGGAATCGCGTCGAATTCACTGATACACTCCTGCAAAACAACCGACCTCTTTGCGCCAGCGGACGCAAAGCGCCGGTTGTTAAATGACGTTAGTTCTAGTCCGCAGTCTGCCCGGATTATACCAGAACAGAGAAACCCCTTCCACAGGACGTCTTACCTGGAAAAAGTAAGATATACGGTCACCCAGAGGGGAATCAGTCCCAGCCATGCGACAGCTGCCAGCACACCAAGCGCAATTCCATAGATGTCTACGCCTGGCACATCTTCCATATATTCCACGGGCCGATCATCATAACCATATTCATCATAGACATCGTAATCAGGCGGCAGGGTAGGTCGCTGTGCTGCCTGCCGCTCAAAAACCTCTTCCATATCAAGAGGGGGAAGGCCTGGAATCGTCGGTTGGGCATTTGGCGAGACCGGTCTGCGATCAGCCAGACCCGGGGGTGGCGGCGCTGCTTCTGGTGCCGCCCGGGCCGGCTCTTGTGCCTTTTCCTGGGCTGGCGTAGAAGGATGAATAACAAAGGATGTGGTTGGCTGCTGGCCTTCGTCGGTGTATTTATGCAGAATGCGCCCCAACTGATCCGCTGTACGATATCGCGTTGACGGTTCTTTGGATAGTACCTTCCGCACAATGCGATCCAGCTCCTGCGGCAGCGCCGGGTTGTATTCCGTCAGGGAAGGGGGTTCCTGGCTGTAGTGGGCCATTGCCAGTTCCTGGTAATTGGCCCCGGTGAACGGCAGGTGCCCGGTGAGCAGTTCAAACAATACCACGCCAATTGAATAGACATCTGAGGCTGGAGTAGGGGAAGACCCCGTCGCCTGCTCGGGCGAGAAATAATGCGGGCTGCCCCATACCACCTCTTCGTCCTCGTCGCCCTGACCGGTTGAGAGTGCGCGGGCAATACCAAAGTCTACGACTTTGATCCGGTGATCAGGAGTCACCAGGATGTTCTGTGGCTTGATATCACAGTGAGCCAGCCCGGCGCGATGGGCATATCCCACCCCTTTACACACCTCAATTGTTATAGCCAGCGCCGCATCAACCTCAAAAGCTCCCTGGGCCAGGATCAACTGCTTCAGATTCTGCCCAGGCACATACTCCATTACAATATAGTGGATGGATGCCCCATCCTGCCCGACATCATGCACCGTCACAATATTGGGATGCGACAGGTTCGCCACAGCGCGGGCTTCACGCCGGAATCGGAGCAGGAACTCAGGATCGGAAACATACTTCTGCCGCAGCACCTTGACAGCCACAATCCGACCCAGCTCAAGGTCCTGCGCTTTGTATAAAACAGCCATGCCGCCTGACCCAACATTTTCAATCAGGCGATAACGATCATTGAGCACGGGATTATCTGCCATAAGCCTATTCCACTTCCATCTGTGAGCTTGACATTTGTTCTTGCATGGTTTGTTTCAAAGGATTAACCCATTCAGGAGGCATCTGGCAGACCCTGCACTCACGGTCAACACAGATATGGCGTGTAATTCCGGTGACCAGCTGCCGCCGGGATCCGGCGTCAACAATTTCATATCCAAACGTGATCCCCCGGCTCTGGATAGCCTTAACCCAGGCACATACGGTAACCAGGTCATCGTACCGAGCCGGTGCATGATAGCGAACCTTAACGGCGCTGAGTGCCAGTGAATACCCCATCGCTTCAAGCTCCGAGTAGGGGATATTGTGCTTCCTGGACAACGCGCTGCGCCCTTCCTCCATATAGATAATATACTGAGAATGGTGTACAACGCCCATCATGTCCGTTTCTGCATACCGCACATGGAATGTGCTCTCGGTGTACAGTGGGCGGATGTCTTCTGGCATATGTTCCTCAATCACCCCGGCTAAAAGGCTTTCTCTTGAATAAGGATATCTCTGATCAGGTCCTTTCGCGCCTGTCCGCCAAGCATCTCCAGCTTGCGCACCCCGAGCGGATCGATCTCTTCGCGCAGCAGGCGAATTTCTTCACCTGTTGGGGCCAGTGTCTCGTGGACATTTTCCGCAACGGCCAGGGTAAAGCCGGTCTTTCGCTCAAGTTGCCGCATGGTCACGCCCCGGTGATAGGAAGTCAGGCGCATCCTGCCATCTTTCCAATCAAATTGACCCAGGTTGGTGATGCAGTACTGTGGCCCCGCTCCTCGCTCCCGCCCGCTCACATGCCCCAACCCGCTGACATAATCAACCCGCTCGACAAAGGTTACTTTGGAATGGCGCGGTACATAAATATACACATTGGGGGAATAAACCGATAGATCGGGGATTCCTCCCGTACCGGGCATCCGCATCAGGGGCTGCCGGTAATTTTCCCCAAAGGCAATATTGTTAAAATTGCCTTTGGCATCAATCTGGCCGGGTCGAAAGAACTCCTTTGGTGTAAAAGTCGGCAGCATTTCCACCACCGCCCGGACAAACCCGCCCCTCATCAGCGCCTTTCCCAGCCACAGGTCCTCGATGCGGGCCAATCCCAGCGGCGCCCAGTCGTCACAAATACCCTGTCCGATAGCCGAGGCAAAGCGCAGGTTAGGAGCATGGGTCAGTTTAGCAAGCAGGAAACCGGCTACAACTAATGGGGTAGCCAAGCCCTGTGCCACCAGTTCGCCATCTTCCAACTGGCGGGCAATACACACACTGATCAGTTCATCTATCGTGTACTCTTCAGCCGGTTTGTGTTTTGCCGTCATTTGTACGGGCTACCGCCGCCGCCGGCTGCCGCGTGCCAGGAAGACGTAATATAAAAGCTGCGCTAAGGCCGTCAGCATCGCGGCAACATAGGTCAATGCCGCCGCATTCAGCACCTGCCGCGCTCCGCGTATCTCGCGCTCGCCGACCAGTAAGCTGCTGTTGCGCAGCATCTTCATCGCCCGCGCAGAGGCATCTATCTCCAGGGGAAGGGTCATCAGAGCAAACACAAAGGACAGCGAAAAGAACCCCACGCCCAACCACATCAAGGGTGTGAATTGCAGCAAATATCCGACAATAAACAGCATTGGTCCGAACTGCGCCCCGATGTTCACCGCAGGCACCAGCCCAATCCGCGCCTTAAGCAGCAGGCTCCCTTTATAATCCTGCTGGGCATGGCCTATTTCGTGAGCAACTATAGCTAGGGACGCAACCGAGCCATACCGGGCAGTTCCTTCCGACAGGCTCAGTGTATTGCTGCGCGGATCATAATTGTCCGTCATTTTGCCCGGGATGCCCCGGATCCCCACACCTTGAAGCCCGGTCTCAGCCAGTAGCTTTTCTGCTGCCTTTGCGCCAGTCAGATTGTGGGCATTCGGCACCTGTTCCCACTTGTTGTAAGCGCTCCTGACCCGCCACTGTGCATAAAGCATAAACAGGAGCGCCGGGGCAGTAAATATCCAGTAAACAGGGTTCCACCAGGTAAACAAGTTCTCACCTTCCTTATATCACGAACGCTGTCATAATTCACTGGCTAGATTGTAGCATATTGAGATAAGAACAAGACAGGAATCCCGCCCCCCGTGTTTTAATGGCGTGCGATAGTGTGCTGTTGTAGACT
>JAFGNO010000027.1 GCA_016926985.1 Anaerolineae bacterium | reverse complement strand
TTGATCAGGCTTTCCAGCTTATCCTAAACGCCGCCCCAGGAAAAACCCTGCCCCAAACATCCCGGCGCCATAGATGACTACCAGCAGGATCAACCAGCCCACCCCTTGCGCAGCAGGGACATCTTGCCCGTCAGATTCGTCTCCTGCAGCACTTTCCTCATCGACCTGCCAATCTGCACCCTGAGAGCTGTCGATATCAATTTGCTCCGGTTCGTTGCCATTGCTCGCATCGACAATCTCATCTGGTTCATCGGTCGCTGGCTGATCGTCAGCATTCCCCTCATCCACCGTATCGGTGGCGTCGCCCGCTGGCACCTCTTCCTGATCCGCCGGTGTCCCCGTTGGTTCGCTGGCAAAGATCGCCGTATAGCTGACAACCCCATTTGTATTGGTGTATACACCCACACCAATCCAGGTGGCACTGGTCAGGATCATGCCATCGTATTGGATTGCGTCATTAAACCACCAGTCAAAAGCAATCTGTGGTGTGGCGTTTGTGCCCTGATAGATGTTTTCGTGGACAACCAGGCCCGAACCATCACTGTATCCAGAAGCAATAACCCGATCACGGGGCTGCAATCCATCTGGGCCGGTATGGGTGATCAGCCCTGATGTGCCCATATACTCGGCATGTGCCTGGGCAAGCTCACTCAGGGTCGTATCAGCCAGGTATGCTGGCAGGCCCTGCTCAGATCGAAGCCCATTGATCAGTTCAATAACCAGGTTGACATAGTCCTGCTGGGCAGAAGCCGACTGCGTAACTACCAGCAGCAGTATCAGAACCCCCAGTAACAGAATAACGCGAATGCCACGCATGTCCCCCTCCACGGTAGAATTCCTGAATAGTTATAGCCTCCACGGTCTTCCCATGCAACCCGATCGGCGAAACTGCGTATTGATCGTAGCTGAAACCAAGGAGATGCCCCGTGACTAACAGGAAACTCGTGCGACGCAGCAAAGGCGCAATGGTTGCCGGTGTCTGCACCGGCATTGCAGACTATTTTAACGTTGACCCGGTGATCGTCCGGCTGGTTTTTGTTGTCCTGGCTCTGGCAGATGGCCTGGGCCTGCTGTTGTATATTGCGCTGGCGATCCTGACGCCTGCCAGCAGCGCAGCTACACAGACAGCCCACACTATCAAGAACTCCAATGGCTCCCGCCCCTCCCACGTCGAGTTTGAGCCCCTTGGAAGCCGCGATAATTGACCGGCTGCGCTCTGCAAATCAACCGCTTCAACCCGATGAGGCAGCATGGACCGCGCCATGGATTCCCAACCAGGCATCCCTGAACCGGTATCGCGCCGGGCCTTTCTCAAATGGGCATTGCGGGCAGTGGGTGCAGGGGCAGCCGTCACAACCGGGGGCACTGTCTACTGCTTTCGCCTCGAGCCGGGATGGCTGCAATATGAACCATTGACGGTGCCAATCGCCAGCCTCCCACCCTGCTTTGAAGGCTATCGCCTGATCCATCTGACCGATTTCCACCTGGAGACAGAGTTATCTTACCGGGTTGCAGCACGGGCAGTTGCCCTCTCAATGGACCATATCCCGGACATCATCCTGCTGACCGGCGACTATATTTCCCATATTCTGAACTCGGACCGGCTCCGCGCCACGCTTGCTCCCCTGTCTGCACCGGATGGTGTTTACGCCACCCTGGGCAATCACGATCACTGGGTTGATTCAGCCGGAGTGCGGCATGTTCTGGATAGTTTGGGAATCGTTGAGTTAAACAATACCTGCGTGCCCATCACCCGGGGCGCAGATCAATTGTGGATCGCCGGGATTGACGATGTCTGGGAGCGGCAGCATAACTTATCGCAAGCGCTGGACGGGCTGCCGGATAATGCCGCGACCATATTGCTGTGCCATGAGCCGGACTATGCCGATGAGGTAGTAAAAACCGGTAGGGTTGACCTCCAGCTGTCAGGCCACAGCCATGGCGGGCAGGTCACCCTCCCCTTTCTCGGCTCGCCGATCACCCCTTATCTTGGATCGAAATATGCCCGGGGCCTGTACCGGGTAGACAATATGTGGCTTTATACCAACCGCGGTGTGGGAAACCTGCTGAACGTCCGGCTGAACTGCCGACCGGAGGTGGCAGAAATAACACTGACCGGCGCTTAACATCTGCCGGATCGCAGGTCGACATTACGCAGGGACCTGTCAGCGCATCCCGTTGTCATAGACAATGAGCACTTCGACAAACTCGCCTTCAGGCACTGTAACAGTCACTTCTCCAGCTGAGGCGAAGCCAGGCCCTGGCTGAGGCTCAATAACATACTCGCCTGGCGCCATCCCTACCCAGAATGTGCCGTCCTCCTCGGTAACAATCTCAATTGGCTCCATACCACCGATTTTCAGGTGAAGGGTTGCCTGATAGGGGACAATATCGCAGGCTTCTTCCCCATTCTCATCTATGCCGCATACAGGGCCGATGTATACATATCCATTCATCCCTTGCTCATAAATGGGCTCCTGCTTTTTGCAAGCTGCCAGAGTCAATATCAGCCCAAGCACGAGCAGAAACAAGAGACGTTTTATCATTGCATGGCTTTTCATTGCTCACCTCGTCAGCATTGGCTACAATGGCCATAATTATGGATGTAATTGTAACGCATGATAATGCAGATTTTGATGCCATAGCAGCGCAACTTGCGGCACACAAGCTCATGCCGGAGGCTCTGCCATTGCTATCAAACCGGCTGAATCGGAATGTGCGGCATTTTATCACACTATATCTCGATGCGCTGCCCTATATCACCACAAAAGAACTCCCGAAAACAGAGATTGACCGGCTGATCGTGGTTGATACGCAGACAATCCAGACCATACGCGGCGCGAATGACAACACCGACATCCACATCATTGATCACCACGATCCCCGCGAAGCTCCCGATCCATCCTGGCACATTGCGCTGGAGAATACGGGTGCAACGACGACTATTCTGGTTGAGCAGGTCAGAGAGCAGCAGATCCCTCTATCACCAATAGAAGCAACGACGATGCTGCTGGGAATCTACGAGGATACCGGGGCATTGACCTATCGCTCCACCACCCCGCGGGACGCTTACGCGTCTGCCTGGCTGCTTGAGCGAGGGGCGCTGCTTGACGTTGTCCAGGAGTTCCTGCATTACGATCTGGGCGATGACCAGTTAGCCCTGTTTGAAGCACTTCAGGAAAATGCCCGCACCTATACGATAGAGGGCCACCCGGTCGTGATCGCCACCGCCTCAGCTCCTGACCTTGTTGAGGAGATTGCCACCCTGGCGCACCGGCTGCGCGACTTGCTCGACCCGGAAGCGGTATTTTTGCTGGTTGACCTGGGCCATCACATTCAAATGGTTGCCCGGAGCACCAGCGATTCGCTTGATGTGGGCCAGATCACCGAGCAGTTTGGCGGCGGTGGGCACAACCGGGCCGCGGCGGCAATTATCCGCGACATAACCCTGGCTGAAGCCAAGGAGAGGCTGCTGCGCATCCTGACCGACAGCCTGCAGCCCGCCTTAACAGTCGCAGACCTCATGTCTCAGGGTGTCCAGACCCTGTCGCCAGAAACCCGTGCACGTGATGCAGCAAAACAGATGCAAAAATATGGTCACGAGGGCTTCCCGGTGGTTGAAGATAACCAGGTGATCGGGCTGCTGACCCGGCGCGCAGTGGACAGAGCTATCGGACACGGGCTGGATGGTGTTCGCATCAACCAGATCATGGAAGCCGGGTCAGTCAGCGTCCGCCCATCGGACTCGATACATGTCCTGCAAGATGCCATGATGCAAAGCGGGTGGGGGCAAATTCCCGTAATTGACCAGAATAGCACGATCCTTGGCGTCGTTACACGAACCGACCTGATCAAGCAGATGGGACACACCAAACCGCTGCAACCAATGCCGGATATTGTGAGCGAGATCCTTGACAAACACCTGCCACCTGTGCTCACAGCCCTGATCCGCGAGATGGGCCGCGTTGCCCACGATTGGGGTTATGCGCTTTATATGGTAGGCGGCGGGGTGCGCGACCTCTTGCTCAAACAGCAAACCACCGATATCGACATTGTGGTAGAGGGCGACGCCGTCACGCTGGCCCAGGCCCTCTCAGCCCGGTTTGGTGGTGAAACCCGCACCCATGCCCAGTTCAGCACAGGGAAGTGGCTGCTGAGTGATGCGGTATGGCAGTGTATTGCTGAAGAGCTTGAAATAAGCCCTGCCAATATAGCCAGCAGCAACCTGCCGGAGCATATTGATTTTGCGACATCCCGTACTGAGTTCTATGATGCGCCTACCGTCCTGCCCGAAGTGGAGCGATCCAGTATTAAGCTGGACCTGCATCGCCGCGATTTCACCATCAACAGCCTCGCCTTCCGGCTCGATCCCGACAACTTTGGACGGCTACTTGACTTCTACAGCGGCATGGCTGACCTTAAGGCAGGCAGTATCCGGGTGCTGCACAGCCTGAGCTTCGTCGACGATCCGACCCGCATCCTGCGCGCCGCGCGGTTCGAACAGCGGCTTGGCTTTACCATTGAGCCGCGCACAGCCGAGCTGATCGCCGATGCCATCCCCCTGCTTAACCGGGTCAGCAGCGAGCGCATTAAGCATGAGCTTGAATCGATTCTGGCTGAACAGTATCCTGAGCGGGTATTCTGCCGCCTGGATCAACTGGGCGCGCTGCAGGCCATCCACCCGGAACTCACCTGCCGGGAATGGGTGTTTTCCGCATTCAGGGCACTCCGCTATGCTGTTCACCACCCGGTTTGGTCAGGGATACCTGATGATTTCGATCCTGAACTGCCCTACTTTGCCCTACTGACACTGAATCTGTCACTTCCGGCGCTCCATGAGCTATGCCGCCGAATCCGGGTTCGTCAGACGACAGTTGATATGCTGGACTGCGTGCATAACCTGTATAATCAACTGGATGCACTCGAACACCCGCTTCGACCATCAGAACTGGATGCTTTCTTCAATAGAGCATCAGACGAGACCCTGCTGACCTTATGGGCCGCCGCAGCTAACGCCATGATCCGTGACCAGATTGTGGAATACGCCTCAAGGCTGCGCCATATCAGCCCAATTGCTACCGGGAACCGGCTCAAAGAACTGGGCTTACAGCCCGGCCCGGTATTTGGTGCCATCCTGAAACTGCTGCGTGCCGCCTGGCTGGATGGCGAGATCACCTCAACACGGGAAGAAGAAAAACTACTCCAGGAAATTGTCTCCAAACACCTGCATCCAGAGGAATCTTCGTGATCACACAAAGCCACAGCAAAACCCCTATAGGGATAGCCAGCCTGGTTGCTGCAGCACTTGTGCTTTCGGCGCTCGCCTGTAATCCACTGGCAGCCGTCATCACGCCAACCCCGGAAGAGTCCGGGGCTCTCCCAACTGCGTCCCCTTACCCGTCAATCACCCCCACGGTCGCGAGCATCCTCCTTCCCACGCCGCTGCCCCCCCCTCTCACGCCCACACCGGAATACGCCTGGCTGCCTGGCGAAGTGCGCGTGTTTCCCGGCGCGGCCCACTATCCCGGCGATTTACTCACCATCGAGGTTGCAGTTGTCAATATCAGCACATTGCCCGCAAGCTCGGTGGAAAGCGCGATGCTGCTGGTTAATGACGATCTGGTTTTTTCCGGCCCGGATATCGTATACAGTCCTCTCAGGGAAAATGCACTGATCTTTCGCTGGGCCTGGGATACGACCGGCCTCCCGACTGGCCCCTACCGCGTGGCAATCATCATCCCGGCCAGCGGCGATTTTTCCGGTCAGCGCATCGACTTTGTTGTTAACCTGGATCCCGAGACCGCGCGTCCGCTGCGCGAACAGGATGCCCGATGGGTTACGCAATATACACCGTGCTGCGTGCTGCGATATATCACCGACACAGCAGCCGAGCGTGATATCGATGCGCTGATCGTCCAGACAGAAAATGCAATTACCTATGTCGAAGAAACGCTGGGGCTGACCATTGCCAACAAGCCCATCCCCATCACCTTTATTGACAATATCTGGGGCAATGGGGCCTATGCCAGCGGCGAACTGGTTCTAAGCTATATTGACCGGGCATATACCACCCTCCACCTGCCGTCAACCCTGCGCCATGAGGCGGTTCACTGGGCTATGCGTCCGGTCAATGCCGGCGCATTGAGCCTTCTCAGCGAGGGGATTGCCGTCTATGTGGCCGGAGGACATTTCAAAGAGGAGCCAATCCCTGAGCGCGCCGCCGCGCTGGTTGAGCTTGGCTATTACGTGCCGCTGGCAGAGCTGACCGCCGATTTCTGGAGCTACCAGCACGAAACCGCTTACCTCGAGGCGGCTGGCCTGGTGGCCTATCTGGTCCAGACACACGGACTGGAATCGTTTATTGACCTGTATGCTTACCAGGCAAACAATGCAGCTTCTGAAGCTGAGAAGCTCAATGAAGCCCTGCTGGCTGTTTACAACCTCAGCCTGGAAGAAGTCGAGGTTGACTACCTTGACTGGCTGGCGCAGCAGTATCCTGGCGACCAGACAGATGACCTGCGCTTGACCATCGAATTATTCAACACGATCCGCCGATACCAGATGCTGTACGCGCCTTATCAGGAGTCGCTTCCCCCGGCGGTGCTGGCTGCAGAAAATGGCCAGGTTGGCGAATTCCTGCGCGAATCCACCCTGCCGTTCAACGTTGCCCTGGAAGCCATGCTGGTTTCTGCCAACAACTCCCTGCTGGCAGGAGACTATGTGTATGCGGAACGCTTGCTGGCCATCATCAATTCCGCGTTTGATGATGGCAACTTCACGCGGGAGCTGCTGGTCGATTACGTGGCAATTGCCGCGCTGGTCAGCGCCAACGGGTATGAAGCCCAGGAGATTGATATTGCAGGAGACCATGCTGTCGTCCTCGCCAGCCCGCTTACTGACTGGCCGACTCTGGAGACGCTCACAGTGATCCGGGATAACTCAGTCTGGCAAATTGTGATGCCATGATCATAGGGGGCAGGTGTTGTGCTGGTTCTATAGACCATAAGATAACTGATTGAACAAGGGACTTAATCCCCTTGTCTGAACGCAGGGTTGATCGTCCAGAACGTTTTCTGAAATGCTATAGCAGGCGCTATAATTTGACAGACCCGATCAGGTATAGGAGAGTGGTGAATGACACTGCTGGTCAATGTTCTTTATACAGATGACTGTCTCGACTGGCAAACCTATGTTGAGCTGGTCGATATGGCAATACAGGAACTGGGGTTCGAAGCTGAATACACCTATACACTCATCACCAGCGACCGCGACGCAATGGACAACCAGTTTATCGGCTCGCCAACCATCCGCATCAACGATGAAGACCTGTTCCCGGTAAAAGGCGCGGCATCTGGCAAGCGGTTGCGCTCGTATTTCACCGCTGAGGGCATGGTTGGATATCCTACCTACGAGATGATCCTCGACGCATTATCCCGCTTTCAATAAGCGATATGCAGCTATACCGGCAGGGTCTTTCCCTGCCTTTTTGTTTTTATGTGAGGTTATCATGCAATATCAGTGGCTGGAATGGGCCAGGAAACTCCAGGCAATCGCCCGCAACGGGTTAACCTACAGCCAGAATCCATTTGAGATTGAGCGGCTGCAGCAGGTTCAGGAGGTTGCCAGCCAGATTCTGGCGACCTATACCGATGCTGGCTTTGAGGAAATCCAGTACCTGTACAAACAGGATGCAGGTTATGCCACTCCCAAGGTCGATGTGCGCGGCGTGGTCTTTCATCAAAACCGGCTGCTGCTGGTTCAGGAGCGCCTGGACGGAGGCTGGACGCTTCCGGGGGGCTGGGCAGACGTAGGGGACTCGCCATCGGCAGCAACTGAACGTGAGGTCTTCGAAGAGTCGGGTTATAAAACCCGCGCGACCCGGCTGTTAGCGCTCTATGATCGCAGCAACTCCCGCCATGGTCATCCCCCCCACCCCAATCACATCTATAAGGTATTTTTCCTCTGCACACTGGTTGACGGAGCACCTGCGACCAGCATCGAGACAGAGGCTGTAGGCTGGTTTTCCAAGGAAGAATGCGCCAGTTTGCGCCTGTCTGAAGGGCGGACCACGCACAGCCAGATTGCCCGGTTGTTTGAACTCAACTTAAGCGAAACGCTTGAAGCGGACTTTGATTAATCCACGGCTATTTGTGGGAAATTACTGTGGCACCTCGTAAACTATATATCAGGTTGAGGAGACGATCTATGCTAACGGTTATCGCAATCGCCAATGCGACCCTGTGGAGTGTTGTGATTAGCGCCCTGCTGTTCATTCTGATGAACGGCGCAAACAACCTTGACGCGCGGGTTGATATCCTTGAAACAAAGATCAGGAGAAGCTGACCCGGCACCTGTCAGATCGCTGGCTGTACAGTGTCCTTATTATCAGACATCCAAAGACGCTGGAAACGTCTGGAGGAAGTAAATGTTCATTGACCCCTCGGCAGTGACCCTGCCGCTTGCCATGCTGGCCGGGCTGCTGTCCTTCATCTCGCCCTGCGTGCTGCCCCTGGTGCCGGCCTATATTGGCTATCTTACCGGTCAGGCCGCCAACACCGCCAGCAGCACTCTGGCAATGGCTGACGACGGGGGAACTGTTTCACCCCCGCAGCCCAGCCGCTGGATTGTGTTCATCCATGGTATATTTTTTGTGCTGGGCTTTACGCTTATTTTTGTGTTCCTGGGCATTTCGGCTGGTGTAATCGGGCAGCTTGGGCGGCAGTTTTTGCAGGTGACAGACTGGCTCCTCCGCATTGGTGGGCTGCTCATCGTTGTGTTGGGTTTGCACACAATGGGCATCATCCGCATCCCGTTCCTGTATTACGATACCCGCAAACAGACAACCCCCAGAAACGAACTGGGCTATCTGGGATCGCTGTTCATGGGGATTACCTTTTCAGCCGGCTGGTCGCCCTGCCTGGGGCCAATCCTCGCTGCCCTGCTGACCCTGGGCGCGTCCACCGGCTCAGCAGGGCGTGCGGCAATCCTGCTCTCCGGCTACGCGCTGGGCCTGGGAATCCCATTTCTGCTCACAGCGCTGCTGCTGGATCGCGCCACCCCCCAGCTTCGCAAACTGCAGAAACACATGCGGATCATCGAGATTATCAGCGGAATACTCCTGATCATTATCGGCGTGCTGATATTCAGCGGGGCGCTGCAGCAGGTATTTGCCCGATTTGCAGCAGGTTCTGATCTCAGCCTGGCGGTGGATGAATGGTTGGTCAGATTGGCCGGCGGCGAATGAGATTGCAGCCACATACCGCCGGGACATCCCCGGCGGATAGCAAGGACCCCTTATGACTGTAAACATCTTCCTGTACACGCGACCGGGCTGCAATCTCTGCGATGAGATTAAAGAACACATTACCGAGATCGGTCGGTCAGTGGCACTGAATCTCACCGAGATTGACATCACAGCGGATCCGGCGCTGGAGAGCCAGTTCCATGACCGTATTCCTGTGGTCGAAATCGGTGACAAACAGTTTGAAGCACCGCTTGACACAGAAACACTAACCAAAGCGATCCTGAAAACCTCCGGGCTGAAGCGAGTCAAACCCCTGGGTGAACCTTCGTCAATCAAAACCAGCAAAACAAATGTGGCAATCGACCGGGTCATCCTGTGGTTTGCCCGGCACTGGGTGGTTGTCATCAGCCTGATTATCGGCCTGTATGCGGGGATCCCCTTCCTTGCGCCAGTCGCCATGCATGCCGGGATGACCGGTTTGGGCACGGCCATTTACAAGATATACAGCCCCATGTGTCACCAGTTTGCATTTCGCTCGTGGTTTCTGTATGGCGACTCGCACGTCTACCCGCGAGGGCGGGCAAATGTGGACCTGCCGAGCTTTGAGGAGTACGCAGCCTACGAGCCAGCCTTTGATGGTATCGACCTGAACACGCTGGATGCCGACCTGATCTATGTCGCCAAACAGTTTTACGGCAGCGAACGCATGGGCTGGAAGGTGGCCTTTTGCCAGCGAGATATCGCAATCTACGGCAGCATCACCCTCTTTGGTTTGTTGTTTATATTATTGAAAGGGATCGGGATCAAGATGCCCACGCTTCCCTTCTGGGCATATATATTGATCGCCCTGGTGCCGGTGGGGCTGGACGGCGGCACACAGTTCCTTGCCAACCCTCCCTTTAACGGATTGGGATTGAGTTTCCTGTCTGTGCGGGAAAGCACCCCTGCGATCCGCGTTATCACGGGCTCGTTATTTGGCATTGGAAACGCATGGCTTGCATATCCCTATATTGAAGAATCTATGCAGGAGACAATAGAGCTGATTGAAAGCAAACTGATCAAGGTCGGGGTCATGACCAGCCGGGGTTAAACCGGTCAGCCCAATCGGGTTCACCAGTTCTTAGCAGCCGCAATATGACAAATATACCGCCTTGACAGTGATGCATGGTCATGCAGGTTGTATTGTCACCCCGTGTACGCAGACAGGGCAGCCCTTGCTGCTCTGTTCTGTTTCCTGGAGATTTGCTTCACACCGACAACAGGCAAAGAGGACACTTACAAGTGGCGCGCCGTGTTCCGATTGCTATACTTTTAGAAGCTGCGCTCCAGCGTCCGGGCAAGCAACTGGCCCGGTTTCAAACCACCGTTACTGAAGGTACGCAATGCAGAACCTGATCGGCATGTCCATCGGCCCATTCAAGATAAACGATTTTGTCGGTGATGATGGCCTTACTGAGATATACCGGGGGGTCAATACAGCTGACAGCAGCGAGGTGGTCATCACTGTTGTCCAGCGCGCAAGGCCCAGAGAACCCCGGTTCAGCACCCGATTCAGGCGGGAGGCGAGAGCAATTGCCCGCCTGGAACACCCGAATATCGCCTCCGTACTGGACTTCGGGCAGATAGAGGGCGGTCTTTATGTCGTCCAGGGGCGGGTTGAAGGCACTCCCCTGGCGACAACAATCAGCCAGATACGGGCAGGGTACAACACGCTGGAACCGGGCGATATCACCTTCATTATCCGGCAGGTATGCTCCGCCCTCCACTATGCCCACAGCAAGGGGGTCGTCCACCAGGCCATTAGTTCGGGCAGCATCCTCCTCACCCGCGCCGGGCAGGCGGTTGTCAAGGATTTCGGGCTGGCGCTGCTCCACAGCGGCAGCGAGGAAGAGCCATCCCATAGTACCTACGCAGTGCCACCAGAATACCTGTCCCCGGAACGTCTGACTGCGCCCGATACCCTGATACCTGCCGCGGATGTTTATTCCCTGGGTGTGGTCCTGTACGAACTGCTCACCGGGCAGTATCCGTATGAATTCGGGTCGGATGTGGATATGGTGCTGCTGAATATCGGCGACACAGCCCCTGACCCGCGGCTGCTCAATCCTGATATTCCGGATACCGTGGCGCTGGTGATACTCAAAGCGCTGGCCCATTCCCCTGAGGACCGATTCCGCACAGCCATGCAGTTTGCCGCCGCGCTGGAACGCGCTTATTCTCCCGGAGTTGAACTGCCCTCCCAGAAACCCGTTCCTCCAGCCGATGACCAGCCCACAGAATCTTCGAAGGAACTGGCCGAACTGCCAGCGCCCCTTCTCGATGAACCGCCATCCAATCCTGGAAATAACCCGGCACCGCGTACAATGAAGCGATGGTCGCTGAGACAAACCAGACCGTCGGTCATCATTGGCGGCATGATCTCGGTTCTGGTAACGATTGCTGCGGCTTTCCTGCTGCTCCATATCTTTGGGGCAATTACCATCCCGGGCCTGAAGCTGGCCCGTATAAACCTGGATACAGCTACGCCTGATTTACCAACCTCACAGCCGCCCATGGTTGAAACCGTTCCACCAGAACCCACCGCTTCGGAAACGCCAGCGCCGACCCAGACACCCGCACCCACTGTCACGCCACTGGTCACAATTGAAGCCACACCGATTCCCCCCATTGAACTGGCTGACCCAGATGTTGGTTCCAGCCTTTACCGGGCGATAGATGGGATGGTGATGCAGTACGTCCCGGCGGGTACATTCTTAATGGGCACCAACGACCTGGAAAGGAGCGGTAACGCCAAGCCCCAGCATACCGTCATGCTTTCGGATTACTGGATCGACCGCACAGAAGTCACCAATGCGCAGTACAGGCTCTGTGTGGCCGACGGGACCTGCCCACTGCCTGTTGATACCCGTTTCTATGCAGACGAAGCCCGTGCTGACCACCCGGTTGTCTATGTCCGCTACGAACATGCACTGACCTACTGCCTGTGGCTGTCCACACAGACCGGTCAGCCGATTGGACTGCCCACTGAAGCCCAATGGGAGAAAGCAGCCACCTGGGACCCGTCTGCCGAGTTACCCCGGCGCTTTCCCTGGGGAGATGAGCCGTTGACCGGGGATCGTGCGCGTTATATGGACAATGCTGTTGGCGGCACAGCGACCGTTGGCTCCTATCCGGCAGGGATGAGCGCGTATGGCGTGCTTGATCTGGCAGGCAATGTCTGGGAATGGGTTGCCGACTGGTTTGCTTATGATGCTTACCAGAGAGAGGATATGCCGACCGATCCTGCCGGTCCTCAGGAAGGCGAACAGCGCGTGCTGCGCGGCGGGGGCTGGGCTAATGAAGAGAAGTTCCTGGTCAGTTCAGTGCGGACTGCTGCCCAGCCAACAGCAGCCGGTGGGGAGCTGGGTTTCCGCTGTGCCCTGAATACTGGACAGCCGGAGCCGGAAAGCGGCTTCTATATCTCACCGGTGGAACTTGCCCGGGCGCTGTCCGGGATAATTGATGAAGCCAGGGAAAACGAGGGGAGCGATCCAGGCGTCCTGAACGGCTGGGCGATCATGTTGAACGAACTGGCCCAGCTGCTGCAATCGGGGCAAAGTGAGGAGGCAGCCTTGCTGATCAGCCTGAACAGCGACCTGATCGATGACCAGGTCGCAGGCGAACAGATTGATCCAGAAACTGGCAGATTGCTTGATACGGCATTGAACTGGATCGGGATGACCCTCACCCCGGCAGAAAGCGAGGATAACCCACCGTCAGGTCCTGCTGAGTGACAGGGCAGGCATCTTATACCCGGCCCGCCCGGTTTCTGAGCGGGGACATGCCCTCTAACGACGACGGCGGGATTTGCGTTCCCTGCGCCGGACGCCAAGCTGCTTCCCCGGGACAATCAACTCATACAAGACAAGCAGGATCACCGATCCCAAAATCGCGTGGAACATCGCATTAAAAAAACCGGCAATCGGCCCGGTGCCAAACAGCGTCAGCAGCGCCGGGAACACCAACCTGATGATCAGCGCACCAACAAAAGCCCCCACAATTCCTATGCCGATATTGATGAAACACCCCTGTCGCTCAACGCGAAGGATCAGGCTGGCAACATAACCAGCAATCGCGCCGGTAATAACCCAGCCTATTACACTTAGAATTGTCTCAAAACTCATCAGTCCACCTTCCTACTCATTGAACATTTCACCAACCGACTGCCCTGAATGGGCTCTGCGGATCACTTCTCCAAGCAGCCCGGCAACCGAGATCACTGTCATATTGGGCAGCAGTTTCTCAGGGGGTTGCGGGATAGTGTTGGTAAAGATAAATTCACGGATACGGTCTGCAACAGCGTCAATCCGCTCAAAGGCCGGGCCAGAGAACATGGCATGTGTGAAGACAACCGTGATGGCCTGCGCCCCCTTCTCATCCAGCAGGTTAACAGCCTGGATGAGTGAACCAGCCGTATCAATCTCGTCATCCACCAGCAGGACATCACGCCCGGCAACTTCACCAATCAGCGACCTGGCGCGGGTTATCGTATCACTACGCTGTTTCTCAATGAAGGCCAGCGGCACATCCAGATCCCGTGCCCAGTTGCGACCTCCCTTGGCAAACCCCAGGTCCATGGTGCAAACGACCAGGTTGTCACGCAGCACATTCGTAACAACATACTCCCGCAGGAGATGGGCAGCAGTGAGCACATCACCTGGCACCGTGAAGAATCCCTGTATCTGCCCGGCGTGAAGGTCGATGGTCATGTACCGGTCAGCCCCGGCATCCTGAATCATATCCGCAACAAGACGCGCAGTAATAGGCGTGCGTGGGTAGTCCTTTTTATCGGTGCGGGCATAGGCTAGGTAGGGGATAACAGCCGTAATTCGCCCGGCAGAATCCCGGCGTACCGCATCCAGTGTGATCAGCAGTTCCATCAGGTTATCATTGACGGGGATAGACGTGGTCTGGATGATATAAACATCCTGCCCGCGAACACTCTCGCCCAGGCTGACATAAATATTGTCATTGGTGAATTTTCGGATATTACAATCAAGCAAGGGTACCGGGGTTTTGCAGGCCGATGTCAGATAGTCGGATATTTCCTGCGAGAGCCGGGGACATGCTGTGCCGGCAATGAGTTTAATATCCCCATACATTCCTGGAACGCGCGTCATCCAAAACTCCTCTGCACTCATTCACAGTGATCCAGCAGGGTTTCCACTGCCTGGTGAGGGGCTGTTCTCCGCGAAGCCACCTCCACGATCAGGCTTTGCAGCCTTTCAATATCCACCCCCTTCAGCAGCCGCCGCATCAGGTGTTCGCGCAGCTGCAAATCCAGTTCAGCCGCCACCCGCGCATAGGTTCGACGGGATAGCTCGCCGCTTTCATTCAGATAAGCCCGGTGATTGTATATCTCATTAACCAGCGCTGTTACCCCATCACCTGATATGGCGTTAGTAAGATGGATGGGCACCTGCCAGCTCTCATCGGTGCTGCTGCCAGCAGGCATAGCAGCAGCTATCAGCATACCGTGATGCCAGATCATCTGCTCTACATGCCGTCCATCAGCCAGTTCAAGCATCCCTTTTAGGGCACGCTCAGTATTGCCAGCACGGGGATCGTCTGCCTTGTTAACCACCAGGATATCGGCAATTTCCAGAATCCCCGCTTTAAAGGCCTGGATATCATCACCAAGACCAGGGGCCTCCACGACCAGGACCGTTTGCGCAAGGCGGGCAATTTCGATTTCCGACTGCCCGGC
Source organism: Anaerolineae bacterium (assembly GCA_016926985.1). GTDB lineage: Bacteria > Chloroflexota > Anaerolineae > Aggregatilineales > UBA3940 > JAFGNO01. Next base: position 4,793 of record JAFGNO010000027.1, on the reverse strand, counting down.
GCCAACTGTCTCAATCACCACAATGTCAAACCCGGCTGCATCCATCACCTTCACAACATCGGCTGTTTTCCGCGCTATCCCGCCCAGGCTTCCCCGGCTTGCCATACTGCGTATAAAGACCCCGCTGTCTCCAGAGAGATCGCGCATCCGGATCCGGTCGCCAAGTATAGCTCCCCCGGAATAGGGGCTGGTCGGGTCAATAGCAACGATCCCAACCGAGTCGCCGCGCTCCCGAAAGGCCATTGTCAGACAGTTTACCAGCGTGGATTTCCCGGTGCCGGGCGCACCTGTCACTCCAACCAGGTGTGCATGACCAGTGTGGGGAAATAATGCTGCCAGCGCTTCGTGGGCGGCTGGCGCATCATTTTCTACCTGGGAGATCACCCGGGCAAGCGCCCGTTTGCTCCCTGATAACAGCTCCTTGACCAGCGTCATTGTTATTCCCTTGCTGCCACCGCTTTCTGAATCACCTGGACAATATCCACGGTTATGGCACCAGGACCAAACACCTCGGTCACTCCCAATTCTTTGAGGGCGGCAACGTCTTCATCCGGGATGATCCCTCCAAGCACAACCGGGATCCCGGTCATCTCGTACTCTTCCAGCACCTCCAGAATGCGTGGAACCAGTGCCATATGCGCCCCGGATAAAATGCTGAGGCCAATACAATCTACATCCTCTTGAAGCGCCGCCTCAGCGATCATCTCCGGCGTCTGGCGAAGGCCAGTGTAGATAACCTCCATCCCAGCATCGCGCAGGGCACGGGCAACGACTTTCGCGCCGCGATCATGTCCATCAAGGCCAGGTTTCGCAATCAACACACGGATTTTTCGATCGGTCATGAGGATGCGGACCTCCTTCTTTCACCGTTATCCAGGAAAATTATACGCGAAAGGCCGGCAGATGGACAATGACAAGTGGCCCATGCTCACACGGGCCTGCCCGGTCCCAACTGGCGGCGCCCTGCCTAATCTCATGAAGCCGTGTTCTGTGGTAATATTGACCGTACACCCATACCATCTGCTCATATATACGGGAGAAGGCAATGTTTTCACGAATCAGAGAGCGCATCAGTGGGACAGTAGCTGCTGTGATTGGCGCGATATGCCTGCTGGCGTTTGGTGCATTTCTTGCATTTGTGATCTCACCACAGCAAGCAGCGGAATGGCGCAGGGTCCAGAACCTGCCCGAACTCAGCCTTTCCGAGGTGCAGGCTGCGTCATCGGGGACCCTGATAGCCCTTACCGGCACCCTGGAGGGTAATGACCGGCTGCTGGCAGACGGTTTTGTAGCCTATGAGACCAAACGCTGGGATGTCAGCCCGCCCAGCGACAACGAAGATGAGCCAGATGGAAGCTGGACTCATGTTGAATCGCAGATTCCCGCATTAACCATTGCTTATGACGGGGGCACTATCGCAACTGTTGCCGACAACGGGGCCTCAGTTGCCGGGAACCTGCACGAAGTGATCACCGATGGCCAAGGCTCCTATTCCGATACATATAACGGGCGCACACTGCGGGACGGCGCACTGCACACGCAGGGTTTTTTTGACGGCGACCTGATTACCGTTGTTGGGAAGAAGGCAAGCAGCGGCGGCATCGTGCCTGATCGCCTGTTTGGCGGGGACCGGGTGCAGCTGGTTGACCATATAAAGAGCGGCGCACGGGCGGCATTCATTGGCGGGATCGCAATGATGATCTGCTCACCCATTGTGCTGGCAGGCGGGATTCTCTCCTCGCTCTTTGGGCGTCGAAAGAAGGGGTTGCAGGTCAAAGCTCTCGGCTGATCCGTACTCTACCGATCAACCTGAACGGGGCAGCAAAACAGTGCTGCCCCGTTGCTGTGTCTCGTCTATTACTGCATGGCGCCGGACAGGGTGATGGTGTACAGCATCTGGTCCGGGTCCAGGTTGCAGGCAGAAATCGGCTGATCCTGCGGGCAGTTTGCCTCTTCTGCCGGCTCCCACATCACAGTCAGCAGCAGCAGTCCGCTGTCACGGCGATATCCACCAGCCGTGCCAGTTGGCCCATCGGCCCGGTAGGTCATGTCCGGCGTCCAGCCAATTTGCTGGAGTAGTACATCCAGCTGCTCAAATACATCCATATGCCCGGAAAAATCCACGCCGGTCCCGGTAACGAGAATCTGGCAGCCGGTGCCAGATGTGCCAGTTACGTAATCCTCAAATAACACATTGTTGTCAAGAGATGCCTCAGCGCCATCCAGCGCCTCTGATACAGAATCGCGGAGGTCGGTGCATATCCCTTCCGGCAGTGAAACCCAATCGGCTACTGGCGCGCCTGTCGCAGCAAATCCATTACTGGCATACAGAATCCCCTGCCAGTAGTGCATCCCGTCGGTCTTGAGGCCAGTATAAATCAACACCTCACCTCTGCCATCCTCTCCCCACCCTGTTGAATACAGGAAGTCGTCGGCAACGGGGTAGAGTAAAAATGGATTGCCGCCAAACAGGGCGTCGGCGTCAATCTCATACAGCTCAAAAAATGCCAGATTATCATTTTCAGGCGGGAGGAAAACACTGCGCAGTGCTTCGACAGCATCCGGCGGGGCCATCTGTTCCCCATTGCCATACCAGATCATGACCTCAAAAGAATCGCCCATCAATCCGACCAGCCCTTCGTAATCGCGGGGCAGCGTATTCAAGGCCAGGATTAACACCTGTTTGAATCCCCAGTTCGGATCGGGCAGGCCAGGCGTATTCTCGTCTTCCGGTGTTGCGCTGGCTGCGGGCTGTACTGCTGCGGTTCCCTCACCGGCGCTCTCAGCCTGCTGCTGGCTGCCACAGGCAGTCAATACCATGGTAAATGAAAGCACAAGGAAACCCATCGCCCCAAAAGCTCTATATCGTCTCATCCTGTTAACCCCCATTTGCAATCAACACGCGGCCCCAGCCCGGGTAAATCGACTCGACCTGGAGGCTGCCACTGTGAACAGCAAAGCGCTGATCGTCAGGATTCAGCGCATCGCGAAAAACTGTACCATCCTGAATCCCCTCGCGCCCGACCGCAACCCGCAGTGATGCCGGTTCCTTCCCTGAATTGACCACAACAACCGCAACTTCCATGCTGTGCTGGCGGAGAAAGCCCAGCACCGTGGGGCCTGCTTCAAGAGACGAATAAGTGCCATAAACCAAAGAGGGGTGGGCATTCCTGACCGCGGACAACCTCTTCAGGGCTTCGAATATATAACGGTCTGGATCCGGCCATGTCTCCCCGGCGCCGGGCATAGGCTGGCGCAGTGCCCCATCGCCGTCTTCTTTGCGTCCGGTCATACCGGTCTCATCGCCATAGTAGAGACAGGGAATGCCGGGAAGAGTCATCAGCAGCAGCATGGCCGGGTAAATATGCCGCGCATCTTCAAGTTGAGAGAGGATGCGCGTCACGTCGTGATTGCCCAGGAAATTCATCATGCCAATATTCCTGTACAATCCCCATTCACTGTGAAAAGCTCGATCGAGATTGGCTTTTAATTCCCAGAAATTGGCGGAGTTCAAAGAGCTCCAGATTGGCTTATAAAGCTGGTAGTTGGTCGCCGCGTGGAGCAGATCTGGCGCAACCCACTTCCGCAAATCGCCGTGAAGGAGTTCCCCGACCAGGAAGGAATCGGGACGAGCCTCATCACAGGCGCGGCGAAACTCCCACCAGAACGATGGATCAATCTCATAGGCCACATCCAGCCGCCAGCCGTCGGCCCCCATATCTCCCAGCCACATACGGGCCACTTCCAGTATGTAGTTTCTGACCTCCGGGTTTTCAATATTGAGCTTGGGAAGCGACTGGTGTCCTTCCCAGGCTTCATAGGTAAACCCATCCTGATAGCGGTTATTGCCCGCCCAGTTGATCCTGTACCAGTCGACATAACGCGAATCGCGCCCATTTTGCAGGATATCGCGGAAGGCGAAGAAATCCCGCCCGGTATGATTAAACACGCCATCCAGTATCAGACGGATACCCCGGTCATGCAGTTCGCCCACAATCTGCTGGAACAACTCGTTGCCCCCCAGGCGGCGATCAATGACAAAATAATCTGCCGTATCATACCCATGCGATGAACTTTCAAAGAGGGGTCCAAAGTAAATCGCCGTCACACCAAGCTGCCGCAGGTGATCATACCAATCACGGAGACGGGCCAGGCGATAATGGCGATCTTCAGTATGGTCGTTATGGGAAGGCGCACCAAAGAAACCCAGCGGGTAGATATGGTAAAACACAGCACGGCGCGCCCAATCAGGGATCCAGGAAGCTGGTTGGATTGGTAGACGCATATGGAGCCTTTCTGTGCAAATGAGGATTACAGCATACCACGAAAATTAAAAAGGGGCGGGATAAACCCGCCCCTTTTTAGGAGCAATTAGTGCATCGCCTGATTGAGCTTCTCGCAGGCAGGACAGGTCCCATCTGCACGCAGTATCGCATACCCGGCCTGCGGGTCTGCTGTATAGGAGGTAAGGTCAACGTTGAAGACAATCATCAACCGAACCTTACCGGAGTCGCGGAGCAAACGGGCCGCGCGGCCCAGCCATTCAGCATGTTCAGCCACTGACGTGTCCCCACTCCACCAGAAGTCGGGCGGCGCCGCGCCATACCCCTCCGGTGAGACGATCCCCAGCTCGGTGTAGCACAGCGGCGTATTGGGGAACGTTTCGGTATAGAGGTTGTAGGTCGGCCAGAAGTACCAGGTATAGTGACCGTTGCTGTCTGCCGGGTGACCGGTGGTCGCATCCGGTGAGGTTGCGCCAGCATTGAAGTGAACCCCCATGCAGTCCATATAGT
>JAFGNO010000189.1 GCA_016926985.1 Anaerolineae bacterium | reverse complement strand
GCAGAACCAGACGTGCCTGTTGGCGGTGCAATGCTTGACTGGACTCTCGAACCCAATTTTGGGGATGTTGAGCTGGAAACCGGCTTCATTCCCGATCCATACGAAGTCACCGATATTCTGTCGGGTGGCGAGCTGTATGCAGGCGATTCGGTGGAAGGCTGCTCAGGCTATGTAACCGCGCAGCCTGACCTGAACTTCTACTGGACCGGCGAGGGCTTCCTCCGCGTCTTCTTCGTCCCGGATGATGGCACGTCAGATGCCACCCTGATCATCAATGATGCTTATGCCGAATGGCACTGCAACGACGATGCTTACGGGTGGAACCCGGCCATTGATTTTGATGATGCACCCAGCGGCTGGTACGCCATCTGGATCGGCAGCTGGAGCGCCGACGAGTTTATCGCGGGCACCCTGTATTTCACCGAGATGGATATCACGCCAGACGACATCAGCAACTGATACTGCTGGCACTGCGCCTGAAGTATCTTGCTGGAGATCAAAAAACGAGTGGCGGTGGCCACTCGTTTTTTAAATCTATCCGGTCAGGCTAACGGGCAAGCACAACAATACAGTCTACAGGGCATACTTCCGTACAAGCCCCGCAGCCATCGCATAGCTCCGCATCGATGACATAGCGCTCCGTGGCATCGTCGTAATAGATGCCCCCCTTTTTACACTCTGTCTGGCAGGCGCTACAAACAATGCATTCTTCTGTGATCATCATGGCCATAACTGCAAACTCCAAGTTGCGATTAGTGATATAATTCACAACTTTCATAAACTTTATCAACTTTTCGGGACGAAGTCAATATGACAACGATCATCAATCAGGCTCATAATCAGCGCAGGACTGTTCCTGTGTTCACCGCCCCGGTTGCCGCCGAGCAGGCCCCTATGGTAATATCGCTGAAAATCAAAAGCAATGACGAAGACGAGTAGGCGGGTTACTGGGCACAGCGACCCCGGGATGGTGTGAGCCGGGGGCTTCCAGTCCGTTGAAAATCACTTCTGAGCTGTCGGCTGAACCTGGGGCTTTGCCCGGCAGTAAGCCGGATCGAGTTCGCCGCTCGTTACCCAGGCGCAGCTATCAGGAAATGGCTGACTAAGAGCTAGGCGGAATGCCTGGAATGCAGGGTGGTACCGCGGGAGAACAACGCTCTCGTCCCTCTTTGGGGCGGGAGCGTTATATATCATGGGGTTAATCGTGACAAGACAGCTTTATTACACCGACAGTTATGCCCGTGAATGCAAGACCACCATTGTTGCCGTGAATAGAAGCAATAATGGGGTTGTTCTTGACCAGACAGTTTTTTACCCGGGTGGAGGGGGTCAGCCAGCCGACCGGGGCGCGCTGATCATCAACGATGAGCCTGTGGCACTAAAGCGGATAGACCGCGCAGATGGTATGCTTTACCATATCCTGGATAGCCCGGTGCTTCCGGAAGTTGACTCCCGGGTGGTAGCCCGGATTGACTGGGAATATCGCTATGCCCTGATGCGCACACACACAGCCATGCATATCCTGTGTGGCGTGGTGTGGCGGGATTATAGCGCCTCAGTCACCGGGGGCAATATGGATCCCCTGAAGGGGCGAATGGACTTCGAGTTTGAAACGATGTGCCAGGAACTTGTGATGGAGATTGAGGACAGCATCAACCAGGAAGTCGCTAACGCAAGGCCGGTTAAAATCGATATTTTGCCACGAGAAGAAGCTTTTCAGATCCCGGACCTGATCCGCACCAAGATCAACCTGCTCCCGAAAGGTATCTCACAAATCCGAACCGTTGAGATTGTGGGATTAGACCTTCAGGCAGATGGTGGAACACATGTCAGGAACACATCTGAAGTCGGCAGGTTGAAAGTGGTCGATTATAAAAGCAAGGGTAGAATAAATAAACGCATCTATCTGGAGGTTATACCCTAGTGCGCGTGTTGCACCCTGTTCAGCCACAGGAGATGTTAATCTGCCGGGGGACATACAGTTATCACGTCAGTGGTCAGGCCACTGGCGATGTTGAGACTTGGCTTATTACCCAGCTCCCGGATGGCACACAAATTGTTCGGGCCGATATTGATGGATCCAGGGGGTCAGGCAGCAATCTGGTCACGCAAATGCGGCGGTATCCAGACGGAAAACCTGAATGGCTCCGGATCCGCTATCGGCGGGGGGGGATAAATGCAGCGGCTCAATACAGTTTTGAAGAAGCTGGCGTACGGGTGGCCCGGCAGGCGGAGGGTTACAGTCGCCGCGTCAAGCTGGTCGAGATTGCAGCTGACTATGTAGTGGATTACCATCCAGTGATTGCGCATGATTACGTCTGGCGAGGGTATCCTGACAATGCAGGAGGTGAAGGTCGTTCTATCCCGGTTTTCAGCCCTGACCTGTGGGCTGCCGGGGAAAACATTTTGCAGGGGAGAGCACTGCGGTTTCACATCATGCCACAGGCTCGGTCGCGCTGTGTCACCCCGGCTCGTACAGTTCCTGAGGCGCAGCACTACGCCATTACGATGAACGATGGAACAGAAGCCCTGGCCTGGTTTGATTCAGAGGGGATACCGGTTCGCTGGACATATCCGGCCAAGCAGCTGGACTTCCTTTTGACCGAATACCAGCAGGCGGGGCCTCGTTAGAGGAAATCACAGAATGCCTTCGTTACAACGCCAGATGGCAAGCCTCAGCACGTACATATCCGAGATGGAACAGAGACTTGGCGAATGTGCTGGTGATCTGGCTGAATTAATCCATGTTATGGGCGCTTTTCTGGTCAGGTATCAGGAGGAAATCCTGACCCATCACAACCGGCTGATAAAACTTAAGAGAGAGATAGCCGATGCCCGGGTGCAGCTGGGCGAGCGGCAATTTCAGGAGTCCGGGGTTGCTGACACCCCGCTGAGCAGGCTGTTGTGTTCGGCTGAATACCGGTCGGTCCAGGAACAATATAATCGAGTATGGCATGGTCGGCCCTGGGACCGCCCATCAACCGACCAGCTTGCTATGCTCACGCCGGCCTCTGAGAAAATCAAGGCGTTGTACACAGAGATTGTGGCTAAATTACATCCTTACCTGGTGGATACGGTGGCAGAACGGAGACGGCGGGCAGCACTGATGCATGAGGTGAACCAGGCATATATTCAGCGTAATGAGATTGGCCTGGAGAACGTTGCCCTAGCTTATCGCGACCGGGCAAATCTTCCAACCGTTGTCTCGGAAGAATCCCTGAAAAAACTGCACGAGCGCGCACTGCTTTTAGAATGGATTATTGTACGTATAGAGGGACAGATTTTTGAATTGCGACACGGCGAAGTTGCCAGGATTAAGGCGCTCCATGAAGAAGCCGCCCACAAGAATCGGGACCTGCTGACTGAATTGAGTGCAGATACCCAGCAGGAATTGAACAACGCGCAGCGCGAGCTGGATAGACTATACGCCAGACTTGGCGAAAGATAACATAGATTGTTGTTGGAGTGAGGGTTATTTGTCGACCATGAGGGTTGTCAGTTATTTCAGAAGAGGTGTGTTCAGGGCGCAACACCGTGCAGAGACAGTGTACGGTGCAGTGCCCGGTTCCATTCAAGGGGTGAAGGTCCTCGCAATAATACGCCGGTGAAACACGCAATCCGCAGCGATACCCGGCGTCCACATTTATCTGGCATTTTGCCTTCACAAATTGAATGGAGTAGAGATGTTTAAGCCAGTATCACCACAAGTTAATGTTCAGGCCGTAGAGAAAGATCAGCTAACGTTCTGGAAAGAGCATGATATCTTTGCTCGCACGATGTCAGAACGGCAGAATGGCCCACGGTTCGTATTTTACGAAGGGCCGCCCACGGCTAACGGTCGCCCCGGCACCCACCACGTTTTGGCCCGGGCTTTTAAGGACATGTTCCCCCGCTACAAGACAATGCGCGGCTACTATGTGCTCCGCAAAGGCGGATGGGATACGCATGGGCTGCCAGTGGAGATCGAGGTTGAAAAACAGCTTGGCCTTGAGCACAAATGGCAGATCGAAGAATACGGCATTGCTGAGTTCAATGAAAAGTGTAAAGAAAGCGTCTTTGCCTACATCAAAGAATGGGAAGAACTGACGGAGCGTATCGCCTTCTGGGTTGACCTGGAAGAAGCCTATGTGACTTTCACCAACGAGTATATCCAGAGTGTCTGGTGGATTTTGCGGCAGTTCTGGGATCAGGGATTACTTTACAGAGGACACAAAGTGGTTCCTTACTGCCCCAGGTGTGGGACGCCGCTTTCCAGCCACGAGATGAACCAGGGCTATAAAGAGAATACGCCCGACCCGTCAATCTTTGTCCGCTTCCGGATTGTTGAGCCGATATTCGAAGTTCCAACGTTTTTCCTGGTGTGGACGACTACACCCTGGACATTACCGGGCAACGTTGCACTTGCAGTGGGTGAAGAGATTGCCTATGTCAAGGTCGAAGGGCAGAATGCATCCGGCAAAATTGAGCACCTGATCCTTGCAGAAACGCTGCTTTCCTATGCATTGGGCGACCGGGCAGGCGAGTATAAGGTAGTCGAAAAGATGAAAGGAGCCGCGCTGCTCAAATGGCGCTATGAGCCACTCTACACCTTCCTGCCTGTTGACAAAGACTACGCCTACGTGGTCGACGGCGATTTTGTGAGCACCGAGGAAGGTACCGGGGTGGTTCATATGGCCCCGGCATTTGGAGCAGATGACCTTGAAGTCGGCATTCACTATGACCTGCCGGTGCTGCAAACAGTCAATCCCGAAGGCGGGTTCATTGACGCGGTTAGTCCGTGGGCAGGCATCTGGGTCAAAGAGGCTGACCCCCAGATCATTGAGGAACTGGCCTCGCGAGGACTGATGTTCCGGCATGGCACCTATTTTCATACCTACCCGTTCTGCTGGCGGTGTGATACGCCGCTGCTCTATTATGCCCGCCCGACCTGGTATATCCGGACCACCGAGCGCCGCGACAACCTGGTAAATCTGAACAAGACCATTAACTGGGTCCCTGAGCACATTCGTGATGGGCGCTTTGGGAACTGGCTTGAAAATAATGTTGACTGGGCGCTTGGACGCGAGCGTTACTGGGGAACGCCCCTTCCGGTCTGGCAGTGTGATAACCCGGACTGCGGGCACAACCACTGCGTGGGCAGTGTCGACGAACTGACTGCTTTGACCGGGCATGATCAGTCGGACCTCGATCTACATCGACCTTACGTGGATGCGATCACTTTCGCCTGCCCTGAATGTGGGACAGGCATCATGCATCGTGTTGAAGAGTTGATTGATGTCTGGTTTGACTCTGGCGCCATGCCTGTTGCCCAGTGGGGATACCCATTCAAGAACAAGCAGCAGTTTGAGGATCAGTTCCCGGCAGACTTCATCAGCGAAGCCGTTGACCAGACACGCGGCTGGTTCTACTCGCTGCACGCGATCAGCACGCTGCTGTTTGATAGCGTGTGCTTCGAGAACGTAATATGCCTCGGTCATATTCTCGATGCAGAAGGACGGAAGATGTCCAAGAGCCGCCCCGAGACCTTTGTTGAACCCTGGGATGTGCTTGATTTGTACGGCGGCGATGCCTTCCGGTGGTATATGTATACAGCAGGCCCCCCGGGTGAACCCAAGCGCTTCTC
>JAFGNO010000188.1 GCA_016926985.1 Anaerolineae bacterium | reverse complement strand
CTCCCAATTTGATGTTGTTGCCTATGAGCGTGGAAAGATGGGAGTCTCAGCGGTGCCGGGGAGTGGAAAAACCTTCACCCTCTCACACCTGGCAGCCAAACTGGTTGACCGCCTGGCTGAAACTAACCGGATTGACGATCAGGAAGTGCTGATCGTGACCTTCACCAACCCTGCAGTCAATACGTTTCGAAACAGGATTGGCAGGCTGGTGGAGCACGAACGAGGGCTCCTTCCCCATGTCGGGTACCGGGTAAGAACCCTGCATGGGCTTGCCCATGATATTGTACGCGAACGACCCGGCCTGGTTGGGCTGGCGGAAGGCTTTGAAATCCTGGATGAGCGCATCACAACCGCTATCATCCGGGAGTTATCCGAGCACTGGATGCGCAACAGTGTTGATGATCTCATGTCCTATCTTGATTTGCTGGAAATGGGGGATGGCCCGGATCAGATACGCTACCGACTGCGAAAAGATGGGCCAGAACTGGCGCAGAGCCTGGCTTCTGAGGCCATTCGTATCGCTAAAGACAAACGCTGGACACCCGATCTTATGTTAAGACAGCTATCCGGGTCAGAGGAGCAATTTCCCCTGGCGCGGATGGCTGTTAACCTGTATGCCGACTACCAGCGTGCCCTCAGCTATCGCGGGGCAGTAGATTTCGATGACCTGATCCGGTTAGCAATGGAGGCGCTAGACATCGACCCGGATTATCTGAGCCGACTTCAACATCGCTGGCCTTATATTCTGGAGGATGAAGCACAGGACAGCAGCAAGCTGCAAAACGAGATGCTTGATAGACTGTCGGGAGGGCAAAACTGGGTGCGGGTTGGCGACCCCAACCAGGCGATCTATACCACGTTCACCACTGCCGACTCGAATTTCCTGCGGGCATTCCTGCGAGAAGAAGATGTGAGCAGTCGACCGCTGCCGGTATCCGGGCGGTCTACGCCAGACATTATTGCGCTGGCTAACGAACTGATTGACTGGTCACAGCAAGAGCCGCTGATCAAGCACTTAGCCAACACTTTTCACCCGCTTCACATCGAACCCACAGCCCCAGACGACCCGCAGCCCAACCCGGACGCCGGATTTATTCACCTGGATTGGGATCCGGAAAAGAATATCACCCCCGAGAAAGAAATCGAGCGGGTGGTGATATCGTTGGAGCGCTGGCTACCCGATCACCGGAACTGGACGGTTGCCATCCTTGCACCGGAAAACAGCCATGGCTTCAGAGTGGTGGAGGAACTTAAGAAACGTAGGATCGCCTATGAAGAACTCCTTCGCAGCACAACCGCCACACGCGATGCTGCGGAGAAGCTGTATGGTGTGCTGCAGTTTCTCGCGAACCCAACCAGCAGCCGCCTCCTCAGCCATCTCTACAGCGAGGTCTGGTGGCCGCTGGCAACCGGCAACCCTGAAGACGAGGCCTCTCTGCAAACGCTCAGCCAGATGACCCAGACACTGCGAAAACTACCCACAACAGAAAACTTCCTGTGGCCATCGCCAGAAATCGGAGAGCCGATTCCAGAGGAGGACCTACATCTGGCAGGTCCGTTCAGAGAGCAGGTAAAAATCTGGCTGCAGGCCAGCATTCTACCCATCGACCAGCTTGTATTGACGCTGTCGCAGTACCTGTTTACAGAGCAAAGCAACCTGGCGCTTGGGCATAAGATCGCTGTTGTCCTGGGCAGTATCGCCAGCAACAACCCGGATTTCAGGCTGCCTGAGTTTGCGTCAGAACTCCGGGCAATTGCCCAGAATGAGCGGCGTTTCCTCGGATTTGATGATGCCACTGAAGGATATGAACCGCAGCCAGGCGTGGTGACAGTGGCTACTATGCACGCAGCCAAAGGCCTTGAATGGGACCGGGTTTATCTGCTGTCGGTCAACACATACAGTTTTCCTGCCGCACTGCCAGGCGACTCGTATATCGCCGAAAAGTGGTTTCTCCGGGATAACCTGAACCTGCCGGCAGAAGCACGGGCACAAATTGAGCATGTGATGGGCGATACAGATGATTATGTGGAGGGACAGGCCTCAAAGGAGGCGCGGGTACACTATGCCATGGAGCGGTTGCGTCTGTTATATGTGGGAATCACTCGCGCCAAAAAAGACCTGATCATCACCTGGAATATGGGACGATTCTGGGACAAAGGACGACAAAACCAGGGGGCTGCGGCGCTCAGGCACCTGACAGATTTCTGGAAGAGGGAGATTTTGCAGCATGAGTAATGGACATTCTCCATTTGCGCACTGGCCGGAGGCCATCCAGCCACGAGAAAACATAGAACTAACAACTCGAATGGCTGGAGCAGATGGGCTTCCTCCTGCCTTCCAGTTCAGTCAGAACAGCCTGCAGGACTACGCCGACTGCCCCAGGCGCTTCCAACTGCGCTATATCACCGGGCTGCGCTGGCCTGCTGTGCAGAGTGAACCGGTGCAGGAGCATGAGCAGTTTGTGCAGCAGGGGATTGACTTTCACCTGCTGGCCCAGCGACACCAGATGGGGCTGCCAATTGAGGACATCCGTCCGACCGGCGATCCACTGGCTCTCTGGTGGGATAACTACCTTCGCTTTCCACCTGCCGGGCTGCCCGAACAGGTGCGCTATCCGGAAATCCAGTTCTCAACAGCGCTGTCCGGGTTCCGGCTGATGGCAAAGATCGACCTGCTGGCGGTCGCCCCCGGCGAGCGCATTGTAATCGTAGACTGGAAAACGACTCGCAAGAGACCAGACCGGGCAACACTGTCTGAACGGCTGCAAAGCCGGGTTTACCCTTTTGTGGTGGTTGAGGCGGCGTCACATTTGTTTGGAGGCACAATACAACCCGAGCAGGTCAGCCTGATGTACTGGTTTGCCCAGGCCCCAATCAATCCTGAGGTTTTTGGATATTCGGCAGCAGATCATACAGAAAATACCAACTTTCTCAGCACAATGATTGCGGAGATCCTCAACCAGGATGAACCCATCTGGCCCCTGACACCAGAGGACTTTCACTGCCGCTACTGCGTCTACCGGTCGCTGTGCGACCGGGGGGTGAGAGCAGGAAACCTGGATGAGGGGGGACTTGACCTGGCAGACGATGAACCCGAGTTTGATATTGACTGGGAGAATATCGAGGCCATTGCGTTTTAGAGCAAACAAAAAAGCAGAAAACCCGGCAGCAATGGAGATATTTTATTACGCAAGACTCATTGGCCTCTCACAGGTCAATGCTTTTTGTTTTCTGACGCCTTCCTGTGAGCAATTTGAAGGCAAGTGCGCTCAGTGACCCGGCAGCGGCCCCGCCTGCCACCGCAATCCCGATCCACTCCAGGAACTGGATGACAATAATGCACCGAAAGGGGGGCCACCAGTCGGCCCAGTAAGTAGCTGACTGGCTGTTTGACAGCAGCATGAATTCCAGTGGGGCAGCCCGACAAACATCAACAGCAAGGCATAGTAAGCATAATAGCTCACCATTGCCATGCTCCAGACGATGACCCCGGACAGCGCTGCCCGTCGCAAAGAACCCGAACGGCTCATTTCATACCCGGCAGCCGGGATAACCGGCTGTAGCCAGATGCCGTAGTTTGCAGACATCAGGACGATGATCGCCAGTACCCAAACAGCAGTGGATGCGCTGTCCAGAGATTGGTTCAGCCCGTCATTCTGGCTCAACAGGCTCAGCAGATCAAGAAAATGCCAGTCGATCAGCCCAAAACACAGCCCGATCACCCCGTAAATCAGCCAGCGGCGGCGCATGGCAATCTCCAGATGCCCCCTTTTCGATGGGTTGTTTTAATATTTCTCTAACACAGCTCTGATGTCGATCTTACATGATTTTACTATGGTAGGAAGAAATAATAAGCGATGATGGAGGTAATGAAATGGCAAAGAATCTTGTACCCTATCGTGACTATGATCCATTCCGTGAGATGGACCGGATGCTCGGCCAGATGCAGAGCCTGATTGAGCGCCCATTTGGCTGGACACCACCTCGCACCGGCTGGAATATGCCAGCGATAAACCTTTCGGAAGATGAGTTAGACCTGGTTGTGGAAGCGCAGGTCCCGGGGCTCAGCGAGGATCAGATCGACGTGCGCGTGGAAGGCGACCGGTTGACGATCTCTGGCGAATACGAGGACAAGCATGAAGAGCAGGCTGATAACCGTACCTGGCACGTGATTGAGCAGTCCTACGGGCGATTTGAACGCTCGATCCGGCTGCCAGCAGAGGTCAAAGCAGATAAGGCTGATGCCAGCCTGGATAACGGCGTCCTGACCATTCGCCTGCCCAAGGCTGAAGTATCACAGGCCAAGAAAATTGCCGTCAAAGCCAAGAAACTATTGAAGGGATAGTTTAAGACCACTCAACATCATTGAGCCGCTGCATCAGCAGCGGCTTTTCAGTTGAGAAAAAACGGCGTCTTCCCCTCTCGTATTTTGCCCAGCCCGCAAGGCAAGAGTATGATAACCATGGCATTGGTCACGGACTCCTATGACCAGGCCAAATCGACCGGGTAAGCCAGAAAACGAAAGACGGCTATGAAAATCAAAACGATTGCTGTTGTTATCCTGATTGTTGCGGCAGTTTTGTTGACAAGCACCCCCCTGCTAGCCCAGGGACAAACACACATCGTCCAGCCGGGGGAAACGCTGTATCGGATTGCGCTGCGCTACGGCATCTCACTGGAACAGTTGGCTGCAGCAAATGGCATTACCAACCCATCGCTGATCTACGTGGGGCAGGTGTTGACCATCCCGTCGACAAGCGGAACCACTACAACCGGTACGCAGACCTATACGGTTGTAGCAGGGGACACCCTTTATGGCATTGCTCGCCGGTTTGAAACAACCATTGACCGTTTGGTGGCACTCAATGGTCTGAGCAATCCAAATGTGCTGATAGTTGGGCAGGTTTTGATTGTTCCAGCGCAGGCAGGCGACCAGACGCCAACCCCTGTCCCACAGCCGACCCAATCAACAGTCACCCAGGCGGCAAGCGCCACGCCAACCGAGACCACCCAGCCAACTGAGACGCAGACGCCCTCACCAACACCGGAAACCGAATACCCGGTCACGCATACAGTTCAGGACGGCGAGTCGCTGTACCGTATAGCCCTGCTCTATGGCATGACCTACCAGGAAATTGCTATCTTGAACAACCTGACCAATCCCAACCTGATTTATCCGGGGCAGGTATTAGTCATTGACCCGGGGCCGCCGCCGGGGCCAACTGCCACACCGACAGCTACAAATACACCCACCGCAACCCAGACTTCCACTGCAACCCGGACACCAACGGCAACCCGCACGCCAACTGTCACCCGTACACCGACAATTACGTTCACCCCGACCCAGACCTTTACGCCCACCGCCACTGTGACAGCGACGCTGACGCCCTTGCCTACAGCGACGCTCACGCCCACAGTGACGCTTACGCCATCGGCAACGGCCACCCGCGATCCCAATGCAATAGATACGCCGACTCCCATTGTCCACACGGGGATGGAGATTCCGGCAGATGCGCCCAATTTGCTGCTGAACGGAGGCTTTGAGGGGGAAAGCCGGGTGGTTGGCGACGACAGTATTGTGGTTGCGGCAGGCTGGCAACCTTATTACTGTGATACGCCCTATACCGATGAGAAATGCCAGGCGCTGCGCCAGGGAATGGGCAACTCTGTGGGGTTGTTGATGGTAAAGCCGTCTTATCACCTGACAGCGGTAGCTACGCGGGTCTACGAGGGTGACCAGGCGCAGTCATGGCAGTGCAGCTATACGGCCTGCCGTGGGGGAATTTACCAGACGGTTGAGACCACGCCCGGCGCTTTCTGCGAAGTGGGAGCTTATATCCAATCGTGGAGCGCCAATGGTACAGACCTGCTCTCTGACCTGGTGACCCTCTCTGACCGTGACAATGTGACCTGGATGATACGGGTTGATCTGTCCGGGGGAGTGATGGCCTTTGATACCGATAACCCGGGGCTGCTAATCAGCCGGGGATTTGGCTACGATGATAACATCTATGATCAGTTTACACTGATCTCCTACACTTTCACCGCGTCAGGAAATTCGACTACCGTGTATTTTGAAAATCTACGCCTGTGGCCGCTGGCCCGAAATGGGAGCTATATTGATAGCGCCTATGTGCGCTGTGACCGGTAGCCAACCCGGGGTCCGGGGAACAAATGTAATTCTGGAATCGGTTAGCGGCGATTGCCAATGGCGCGGGCCATGGCGGACAATCCCAGGATAATCAAAATCACAGGCCACCACTGGGTTAGGCTGATGTCCACGCCAAATACGGCGCCCGCGCCAAAGCCCAGCAGCACAAGCCCGATGATGATTCCAAACAGGTTTGGCCCAGCATGATCGGGTGAAATGGCCCGGACAATCGCAAAAAGGACCATCAGCCCGCCAGCCCCCAATACGATCCATTCCCAGGGTTCTGCATTGTTGAAGGCAGGCAGAAGATCGAAATTGCTGGCCAGAAAAACAACACCGGCCATCAAGAGGAGCGAGGCGATGAATATCACGTTGAGGGTATCTCTTTGCTCACTTTGCATTGCGGAATGCCTGCTGTGTGGTACTGGCTCATCACGGGCATTATCCAGCCCGGTTATATGTTCTGACGGGCGCTCATTTGGGGGAAGATCGCTGCTATAGTTGCTCATCTGACCGGCCTCTTGAAATATGTCCCACTCACCTAATTATACGGGCATAAAAGGGAAAAGTTTCAATCCCTCAAAGCGCCGCTGCAGCCAGCCATTCTCTATAAAACTGGTGTTCTAAAATCGTACTCCAATAGTTCGCAAGAAAGCTGCCGGTGTGATAAAATCATGTCATATGGCTGATCAAGAAATAACTGCGCCGACGCCTCCTGTCGGCGTTATTGAATCGCTGTCTAGCGGATTTGAGATTACCGCTGGTCATCTGGGGCTGCTGCTGCTTCCCCTTCTGCTTGATCTGCTTCTATGGGTCGGGCCGCGTCTCTCAATGCGCCCGGCTATGATGTTCTACTACACCGAGATCTGGGAACCGGCTGTTGCGGCCTTTGATCAGGAAATACAGGCTACCTTTGAGGCTTTCTCAGAGATGATATGGACAGCCGCCCAGGAGCTTCCCGATACTTATATGCCTTACTGGGGATTGCCAACACTGCTTGCCGGTCGTGAGGCGGAGCCTTTGCCCTTTGAGTATCAACCACCAACCTGGGAAGTCAGGAATCCGCTGGGTCTGTTTGGATTCGGTGCCGCATCGATAGCGGGTAGCCTGCTGTTATTCCCGGTCTATATCTCGCTGATCGCAGAACTGGTCAAAAATCGTAAAATCCGTCCGAAACATATCATCAGGCGCTACCCGCTTAACCTTTTCTGGCTGATTATCCTGTGCATCGTTGTTCCCATCCTTATCCTGGTTGTTTATCTCCCCTTCCTGCTGCTGGCGGCTGGATTTGCGCTGTTCAGCGCCCTGCTTGCAGTGATCATCGACTGGGCGGGCAGGTTTCTTATCCTGTGGATACTGTTATACCTGGTATTCACTATCCATGGGATATTCATCAACGATCGGGGGGGATTGGGTGCGATGTGGGACAGTATCCGGGTGGTCCAATGGAATATGTCCTCCACCATGTTTCTGGTGCTGCTGGTTGCCGTTTTGAGCATAGCGCTTACCTATATCTGGCAACTGGCTCCCACCGATTCCTGGCTTGCGCCGGTTGGTATCGCGGGCAACGCCTTTATCAGCACTGGATTGATCACAGCGACGTTTGTGTATTTCAAAGACCGCTATCGCTACTGGCGCGAGTCGCGCGCAGAACTGCTGGCCGAACTGGATCGGCGCAAAGATAACCGGAATGGTTAGCTGTTACAGCCAGCCTGCAGTATTGGCAGAGGGGCTCAATAAACCAGTGTTAAATAACGACATTCCTGAACACAAGAACAGGTATAAAGGAAGTATGTGATGGCAGGTAATGACAAGAAAAAGAAGAAAACGGGAGATTCAACCTACAACGAGGCCAGCATTGAGCATCTGAGCGGGCTGGAAGCCGTCCGCCGGCGTCCCGGGATGTATGTCGGCGGAACTGACCTGAAAGCCCTGCATCACCTGGTCTATGAAGTGGTCGATAACTCCATTGATGAGGCGCTGGCGGGCTACTGTGACACCATCCATGTCACGCTGCTGGCAGATGGTGGGGTGCGGGTCATTGATAACGGGCGCGGCATTCCGGTTGGGATACACCCAAAAGAAGGGGTTTCGACCCTCCAACTGGTCATGACTGAACTGCACGCAGGTGGAAAATTCGGCGATTCGGCTTATAAGGTATCCGGCGGGTTGCACGGCGTAGGAGTCACAGCAGTAAACGCGCTGTCGGAGCGCTGCGAAGTAACCGTCTACGAAGCAGATGGTCATATCTACCGCCAGCAGTATGAACGCGGGATACCCACAACCGGCGTGGAGAAAATCGGTGATCATGACGGCATCACCGGAACAGAGACTGTCTTCTGGGCGGATAGGGGTATTTTCCCTGAAACTGAATACAACTACAGCGTGCTGCTGCAGCGGTTCCGGGAGATGGCTTTTGTGACTCGCGGTGTCACAATCCATCTGACCGATGAGCGCACACAGCCGTTTCACCAGGAAGTCTCTTTTTATTTTGAAGGTGGGATTGCCTCATTTGTTCGGCACTTGAATCGCAACCGCAAACCGATTCACAATGTGGTATACGGCAGTCGAACCTTTGATGTCGAGGAGGTGGGGGAAGTCGAGGTCGAAATCGCCATCCAGTACGCTGACTATTACACCGACTCGGTGCTGGCCTTTGCTAATACCATCAATACTCCGGACGGAGGTACGCACCTTGAAGGGCTTCGAGCTGCCGTCACCCGTGCCATTAATTTCCATGGTCGTAAAACCGGAGTGCTTAAGGACAGCGATAATAATTTCAGCGGAGACGATACCCGTGAGGGAATGACGGCGATTGTCAGCATCAAACATCCTGACCCGCAGTTTGAGAGCCAGACCAAAGTCAAGCTGATGAACACCGAGGTAAAGGGGCTGGTTCAATCGGTTGTGAATGATGCCTTTGGCGAGTTCCTGCAAACGGATACGCGAGGCGCGCGAGCCATTTATGAGAAATGCCTGATCTCGGCCCGGGCGCGGATTGCCTCCAAGCGTGCCCGCGACCTGATTCGCTCCAGCCCGCTGCAGAGCACCACGCTTCCCGGCAAGCTTGCAGATTGCTCATCCCGCGATGCGCACTCGTCCGAGTTGTATATTGTCGAGGGTGACAGCGCCGGGGGCAGTGCCAAGCAGGGGCGCGACCGTCACTTCCAGGCCATCCTTCCCCTTCGCGGGAAGATCCTCAACACAGAGCGCGCCCGGTTGGACAAAGTGCTGGATAACAAGGAAATCCAGGCGCTGATCTCTGCGCTGGGGGTAGGCATCGGCGAGGAGTTTGACCTGGAGAAGCTGCGCTATGGGCGGGTGATCATCATGACCGATGCGGACGTGGATGGCGCCCATATCCGGACGCTGCTGCTCACGTTTTTCTTCCGCTATATGCCACAGTTGATTGAAGGTGGACATCTGTATATTGCCCAGCCTCCCCTGTACCTGGTCTCAAGTGGCAAGAAACGGGAATATGCCTATTCTGAGGCTGAACGGGAACGGGTAATGAGTAAGATGGGAGGACGGGTCTCGCTTCAGCGATATAAAGGTCTGGGTGAAATGAACCCGGAGCAGCTATGGGAGACCACCATGGACCCGAACAACCGCCTGCTGTTGCAGGTCTCAATCGAGGATGCCGCATCCGCCGACCGGACTTTTGATATGCTGATGGGGAGCAGTGTACCCCCGCGCCGAAAGTTCATCCAGACACACGCAAAGGCTGTCCGAAACCTCGACGTATAACCCAATCCGTG
>JAFGNO010000187.1 GCA_016926985.1 Anaerolineae bacterium | reverse complement strand
TCCGATCCCCAGAAACAACTGGCAAGGATCGCCCACAAAGAACCTGCCCCTAACCTTAAAGCGCCTGAATTGCAGCAGTCAGCAGGCTTTCAGCAATCAGGACTTTGTCATTTTGTGAGCAGATACACTGCCAAAGTGGAGCACAAAAGAGGTGAGCCTCAGGCCTTACCATTTACCCAGGTAGGCAATCCCAGCAAGCAATACAATTGGGGTGATCACCGCCCCAACCCATCCCAAAAGGTAGCTGCCAATAATTGCTGGTAATACAAGCCCCAGAGAGGTGTAAACGAAAAAGCCGAATGCCGCGAAAACCCATCCACGAGCGGTAATACCTGCCTTCCCTGAAAGGTCTTGAAACCAGGCCCCAATGGTCACCCACGCGAAAAAGAAGAAAACCAGCGGCATACTTGCCAGCAGCAGGATTAGAAAAAACGGCGCCCTGAGTATTCTTATCAGTGTTGTACCCACAGCTATTTCCAGTCATCCATATGTGGCTCAATTCTACCACATTATTCCACGCCCAATTGTTTCCGGAGTTCGTCAGGAGACAGGGCAGGCTTCTGACAGGTATAGTTATGGCATACATAAGCAGCAGGCTTACCACGAACGAGGTTTCTGCCACCAATAAGCGGGATTTGATTTGCTGTTGATTGGAGAGCAGGATCGTATGTAACCAGAATGGCATTGGGGAGATAGTGGCGGCGCAGTTCATCCCACAGGGCGACAGCCTCTGCTGATGATGGGGAACCGACAACAACAATCTCTGTCGGATGACCAAGCATGAATTCAAACTGAGCCGCAAGATAACCAAATGCGGCAGGATACTGCTCAACAGATGCACTTAATCGCGCAGCAATGCGTTCCGCCCGGCTGAGATAATCCGGTTTGTCTGCCAGGCGCGACACCCGGACAAGCACGGAAACTGCCGCCGATGTTCCTGATGGAATCGCATTGTCGCCAAGCTCCTGTGGGCGCGTGATCAGTGCTTCGGAGTCGTGGGCTGTATCATAGAACCCGGCCTCGTCATCCCAGAACAGGTCCAGCATCTGGCCGGTGAGGGCCAGCATCTCGTCGAACCAGCGCTCATTGCCAGTGGCCTGGTACAACTCAATCAAACCCTCTATCAAAAAAGCATGATCCTCGAGGCAGGAATGATACCGAGCCTGACCATTACGATATGTGCGTTGCAGCCGCCCATTGGGACGCATACGGCCCAGGATAAAATCAGCAGCCCGAACAGCCATCTCCAGAAACTCACCACTCCCCAGAATACGCCCGGCAAGTGCAAGGGAGTGGATCATCAGGCCGTTCCAAGCCGTGAGGATTTTGTCATCACAGGCCGGGGCCAGCCTGGTCCCACGAGTGGAGAACAGCTCCTGCCTGGCTTCTTCAATCGCCCCGGCAAGGCTCGCAGACGGGATCTGGTGTGCCTGTGCAACGTCATCCAATGCTCCCGGAACCCAGAGGATATAATGACCTTCAAAGTTGGGATTGCGATCCAGCCCCCAGTAAGACAACACCGCCTCCAGACAGGGGGTGTCTGACAACGCCTCACGGATGGCTTCAACAGACCAGATGTAGTATTCTCCCTCCTTGCCTTCGCTGTCTGCATCCTGGCTGCTATAAAATCCACCATGCCGGTCGGTCATCTCCCGTTTGATATAGTCAACGGTTTGCTCCACGACCTGCCTGTATGCAGACTTCCCGGTGACCTGATACGCCTGAGCATATATACGAATAAGCAAGGCATTGTCGTAGAGCATCTTCTCAAAGTGGGGAACAAGCCACCGGTTATCCACGGAATATCGGTGAAATCCCCCACCAAGCTGGTCGTAGATTCCTCCGGCCATCATCCTATCCAGCGTATGGGTAACCATGCGCAACGAATCCAGCGACCTGGTCCGCGCATAATGGCGAAGCAGAAAATCAAGAGTCATTGATGGTGGAAATTTAGGCTGTTCACCAAATCCCCCATACTGTTTGTCAAAGCGAGACAGAAGCTGATCGGCAGCCCTGTCCAACAAGCCAGGTGATAGCAGTTTTCCCCCTGCTTCTTCAAGCTGGATCCTACCGCTTATTGCCCGCGTCAACTGGGCAGCATCGCTGTCCAGGCGCGTACGTTTTTCGCGGTAAACCTCGACTATTCGTTCCAATACCTGCACAAAAGAGGGCATCCCATAACGAGGCGTGTTCGGGAAGTAAGTGCCACCATAGAAGGGGCGGCCATCGGGTAAGAGCCACACAGACAAGGGCCAGCCGCCACGTCCGGTAAGAGCCTGAACCGCGTTCATATAGACCGAATCTACATCCGGCCTTTCTTCACGATCAACCTTGATGTTGACGAAGTGGCGGTTCATGACATCAGCCGTGCTGGCATCCTCAAACGATTCGTGGGCCATCACATGGCACCAGTGACAGGCTGAATATCCTATACTGAGAAAGACTGGCTTATCCTCTGCTTTTGCCCGCTCAAAAGCCTCCTCACACCAGGGATACCAGTCCACCGGGTTGTCTTTGTGCTGGAGGAGATAGGGGCTTGTTTCAGACGACAGGCGATTTGGCATGAGACCTCCGGGATAGAACTTATCTGAAGTGCCAGTTAGATTGTAGCAATTCAGACAGGTCTTTTCCTCTAATCTACTTGATGTAGATGAGGGGAGCCCTAACCGAGGCGGTCTGCGCGATCAGGGCAATCCGGAGGCTGCTTCCTCGTCAAGAAGCCAGGTCAGGGCGCCATCGTGGGGAGCAAGCATTTGAGCAGGGTAAGTCGAGGGCGAATAAGGTCCGGTGATAACCCTGTTGACTATCTCAGCCTTGTCTGTCCCTGTAGCCACGAGAATAATATGTCGCGCATTGTTAAGCACCGGCATGGTGAGGGTGATGCGCTCAGCGTCCAGACCTGGAGCCCTATATACGATCACTTTGTTGCTCAGATCGCTGGTAGCCCGTGTGCCGGGAAAGATTGAGGCAATATGGCCATCGCCTCCAAGGCTCAGCAGGACCAGATCAAACCGAGGCCATTCCCCCCTGGCCAGGCCAAAAAACTTCCAGAGAGCAGTGTCGTATGCCCGGGCTGCGCTGCTGGCGAGATCCTGTCCACTCATCGGGAAGATATTTGCTCCCGGCACAGGAACTTTTGACAGCAGCAGGCTGTGAGCTATGTAATAGTTGCTATTAGGATCATCCGGGGCCACACGCTTCTCATCACACCAGAAAACGTATGTTTGTTCCCAGGGTAGCGATCCAGAATACGGTGGTTCAGACAACATGTCGTACAGACGGGCAAAGGCGGCTCCATCAGAAAGGGCTACTAAAAATTGCCCGCGCTCAGCAATTGCCTGTTGTGCGATCTGCTGCCACATCTCTGCTGTGGCAGCAAAGACAGAACCACTATCGGGAAAACGTCTCGTATTGGGCATAGAAAAATCAACCTATCCTGTTGCAACAAAGGCGCAACACTATCTGCCAGATAACAGGGGGATCGTACTGACTGCCAAGTGACAGCATCAATCACCTGTCAGAGTATACGTTTTTTCTATTGAGAGCACCTTGTTCAAACGACGGACGTGGCGCTCCTCACCTGAAAAACCAGCTCCCAGAAATGCCTTGACAAGTTCCTTAGCCAGTTCCTCACCAATCACCCTGGAGCCGAGTACAAGTGTGTTCATATCATCATGCTCAACGCCCTGATGGGCCGAATAGCAGTCGTGGCAGATTGCAGCGCGAATGCCGGGAACCTTGTTAGCAGCAATATTGGCACCAACGCCGCTCCCGCAGATAATTATCCCTCGCTCTCCCCGCCCCCGAACCAGAGTCTCCGCAACTGCCCTGGCGAAATCCGGGTAGTCAACTGGCGCCTCCGTATCCGTGCCAAGATCCAGCACGGTATGCCCCTGTCCCTGCAAATACACTTTCAAACACTCTTTCAGGGCAAAACCGGCGTGATCCGAACCGATGATAACCTTCATGCTGTCCCCCTTCCTGCCAGCAACGAACGCACTTCTGAAAGCACATTCTCCACATTGAACCCAAGCTTGCTCATAACAATCGGGCCCGGCGCAGAACTCCCAAACCGGTCCAGCCCGATCACAGCGCCATCCTTCCCGACATATTTATGCCAACCCATGGTGACCCCGGCTTCCACAGCAAGCCCGGGAACATCCGGGGGCAGAACAGCATCACGATATAGCTGCGGCTGCGCATCAAACAATTCCCAGCATGGTATTGATACCACGCGCACCGGAATTCCTTCCCCTACGAGCACATCAGCCGCACGCAAAACAAGGTGAACTTCAGACCCGGCTCCTATCAACACGATCTGGGGATTATCTGAATCCAGCAGAATGTAAGCACCACGCGCAACCCCTTCATCAGGGGGCTGCCTTGTGCTGTCCAGAACCGGCACACCCTGACGGGTCAGCGCGAGGATGGTTGGACCATCGCGATAGAGCAATGCCTGCCGCCAGGCAGCCACCACCTCATTGGCATCTGCCGGTCGGATCACGTGCACGCCGGGGATGGCCCTCAGCGCGGCAAGCTGCTCGACCGGCTGGTGTGTTGGCCCATCCTCCCCTACCCCAATGCTGTCATGCGTGAAGATGAAGACCACGCGTTGCTGAGACAGGGCAGCAAGCCGTATAGGAGGACGCATGTAGTCTGAGAACACCAGGAAAGTCGCTGTATAAGGGATGACGCCGCCATGATGCGCCATCCCCAATGCAATAGCACCCATCGCATGTTCCCGCACCCCGAATTGAAGGTTATGCCCCCCTCGATCATGGCCAAAACGCCCTGATTTTTTCAACCAGGTCTTGGTGCTGGGTTCGAGGTCGGCAGAACCACCCACCAGGTCAGGCAGGTTTTCAAACAGGCTGTTAAGCACCTGACCACCCGTGACCCGCGTGGCAACTGCTTTGTCTGACGGGTAATATTCAGGCAAATCTTTATCCCAATTCTCAGGCAGATTCCCGCTCATCATACGTTCAAACTCGGCTGCCCTGTCGGGATGGGCAGTTCGATAATCCTCAAATTGCTCCCGCCAGATAGCTTCGCTTTCCTGCCCATTAACCAGCGCCTTTCGGAAAAACATCAGAGCTTCGTCAGGAATATGGAAGGATGGCTCAAGCGGCCAGTCAAGGTTTTTTTTGGTCAGAACAACCTCATCTTCACCCAGGGGTGAGCCATGAACCTCGGCAGTTCCGGCATTATTCGGACTGCCGTAACCAATGGTAGTTGAACAGATAATGAGCGAAGGCTGGTCAGTCTCCTGAGCTTCCCTGATCGCACCGGTGATTTGGGGAACGCTGTTTCCATCTATCGGGCCGACGACATGCCAGCCATAAGCCCTGAACCGGGTCGACACATCCTCGGTAAACGTGAAATCAGTATTTCCCTCAATGCTGATCTCGTTATCGTCATACAGGCAGATCAGTTTGCCGAGTTTCTGCATGCCGGCATAGGACGCAGCCTCAGCCGATACGCCTTCCATCAAATCGCCATCGCTGACAATTGCATACGTAAAATGATCGACAATCCGGTGCTCCGGTGTGTTGAACCGCTCAGAAAGAAAGCGCTCCGCAACAGCCATGCCAACACCATTGGCGAATCCCTGCCCAAGTGGCCCAGTTGTCACCTCGACTCCGGGGGTAAGATGGCTTTCAGGATGTCCGGGGGTCCGGCTCCCCCACTGGCGAAACTGCTTGATTTCCTCAAGCGACAATTCGTACCCCGACAAATGCAGCAGGGCATAAAGAAGCATCGACCCGTGCCCGGCGGACAGGATAAACCGATCACGATCAGGCCAGGAAGGATTATGCGGATTATGCTTGAGAAAACGCGTCCAGAGGGTGTAGGCAACCGCAGCAGCCCCCATCGGCAGGCCCGGATGCCCGGAATTGGCCTTCTGAACGGCATCAACCGCCAGAAAACGAATGGTATTTATGCAACTGTCGTCCAGATCGGCGGGAATATCGACCATTTTTTGCGCTCCATATCGGCTGGTGGCAAAGGACTTGTTAAAGCCTATTTTATGTGGGACATAGAAAGATGTCCACAATCATAGTCCTGACAAATGTCAACCTGTCACCCATTTTGCACACAGCCCCGGCAAATCAGCCAGGAAATGCACCAGTTCTGACCAACCGGCGAGCACTTGACTCAGAACTGGAAGAGACCTTATACTAAACCTACCGACCGGTCGGTAGGAGATGTCATGGCGAAAGCTACCCGAGATAGCATCGTTGAGGCTGCGATAGCCTTATTCAACCAGAATGGCTATCACGCCACGTCAATGCGCGACATTGCCCGCGAAGTAGATATCAAAAAGCCAAGCCTCTATCACCACTTTGAAAGCAAGGAAGCTATTCTCCTCGCGATCCTGGAAACCGGGATGACCAGCCTGATTAAGGATGTCCAGGCAATCGCAGAGTCGGATCAGGATTGCCTCACCAAACTGCAACAGGCCATAACCAGACATGCGACACTGATTGCTGAAAACCTGCAGGGCGCTGCGGTCTTCCTGCGAGAAGACCGCGGGCTGGGTGAAGAATACCTGCATAAGTATGTGGCACTGCGCGACGAGTTTGAATTGCTGTTCCGGAGGATTGTAGACGAATGTGTTGCCTGTGGTTATTTCCGCAAAGGCGATCTGTCCATCAGCGTGCATGCGCTTTTCGGAATGGTGAACTGGATGACCCGCTGGTATCGACCAGAGGGCAGGCTGTCAGCTGCAGAAATAGCCGAGATATTCTTCGATCTGTTCGTACTTGGAATGCTTAAGCGACCGTCCCCTGACAAGAAGGGGTGAATTTACATTATCCTTAGTATGAGTGAGGGAGCAAAAGTATGATTTCTTGCACACCGACCCAAGAACAGCAGATGCTGGTTGACACGGTCCGGCGATTTGCCAACGTGGATATTCGAAAAATAGCCCATGATGCAGATGAGGAAAAGAAGGTCCCTGCAGACGTCATAAGCCGGGGATGGGAACTCGGCCTGCTTCCCGGCCTGATCCCCGAATCCTACGGGGGCTATGCCGACGAGCAGCCGACCATCACCGGCGTGCTGGCGCTGGAAGAGCTGGCCTGGGGGGACCTGTCGGTTGCCCTGGAAATCTGGACACCCGCGCTGTTTGCCTTACCGGTATTGTGCTGCGGAACCGATAGCCAAAAACAGACCTACCTCCCCCTGTTTGTAGATGCAGATCGGCCCATCATGACCGCCGGGCTGATCGAGCCCAGCATTACCTTTGACCCCTGGCGACCAGAGACAACCGCTACGGCAACTGGCGAAGGCTATACACTCAATGGCCAAAAGGCATATGTTCCCCTGGCAGTCGATGCACAAAAATTCATCATCTATGCAAAGGACAGCGAATCGGGGAAAGTAGATGGGTATATTGTTGAAAAAGGAGCCGCGGGGATCACCATCGGTGAGCGTGAAAAGCTGATGGGTATTCAAGCACTGCCTACTTACAGCGTCGGCTTATCTGGTGTTCACATACCGCTGGAGAATCGGCTGGGTGGTGAAACAGGGACTGATTTTGATGCCATCCTGAGCCGCAGCCGGATCGCCCTGGGAGCTTTAGCAGTGGGGGTTGCCCGCGCCGCCCTGGAGTATGCGCGCGACTATGCCAAAGAGCGCGTGCAATTCAGGGTTCCGATTGCGACCAAGCAGGCAATAGCCTTCAAGATCGCCGACATGGCCATCGAAGTTGATGCAGCGAGAATGCTGGTCTGGGAAGCAGCCTGGCGGGTAGACAAGGGAATGCCCTTCAAACATGAGGCAACCCTGGTCAAGCATTACACCAGCAAGATGTCCCTGTTTGTTGCCGATTCGGGTGTGCAAACACTGGGCGGCTACGGGTATATCCGCGAGTATCCGTCTGAACGTTATTTGCGTAATGCCCGTGGGTTTTCGACATTTGATGGATTGGCCATCGTCTAGCAGCCACGCGTGGAGAATAGGAGCAAAAAATGATTGACTTTGAACTTCCCGGGAAATTAAAAGGCCAGCTTCAGATGACGGAATACGTCGCCAAAGAGGTCATGCGCCCGTTTGCCCGCGAACTGGACGAAAATGAGCATCAGCGACCTGAGCAGTATATCAAAATGATGTGGCCGGTAATGGCCGACATGCAGAAAGCCTCGCTTGAACGGGAGAAGCGGAAAGCGGAGGAAGCAGAATCCCCTGAGCGATCACAGGAGGGCGAGAAGCGAGTCAGTACTTACGTTGTGGGGATGATGCACACAGTTGAGATGCTGGCGTGGGGTGATGTGGGACAGTATTTGTGCACTCCTTCCGCCCTGTTGGGCGGCACGGCAATTGAAGCTGTTGGTACGCTGGAACAGAAAATCAGATTTCTCGGCCGATTTGCCGACTCCAAGGGAGACCCTACCTGGGGGGCAATGGCAATGACTGAACCAGGCGCGGGTTCCGACACCTCTGCTATCTCAGCAACCGCCACCTTAGATGAAGAAACCAATGAATGGGTCCTGAATGGCGAGAAGATCTTCTGCACAAGCGGGAAGCTCGCACTGGACGAATCTAACGGTTTGGTTGTGGTGTGGGCAACCATTGATAAAAGCGCCGGGCGCTCCGGGATGAAATCCTTTGTTGTGGAAGCCGGTACGCCCGGTGTCAGCGTGGTGAAGCAGGAAGAAAAATACGGCATCCGTGCCAGTGACACGGTGTCGATTGTCTTTGATAACGCCAGGATCCCCTACGACAACATCCTGGGCAGCCCGGAAGTTCGCAAACGTGACCCGGAGAGCAGAAAAGGCTTCAAGGGGGCAATGAAGACCTTCGATACCTCCCGTCCCATTATCGCAGCATCAGCAGTTGGTGTCGCCAGGGCTGCACTGGAAATCACAAAAAAGAAGCTGGAAGAAGCCGGCATAACCATCCGGTATGATGCGCCTCCCCATGAGCAAACCGCTATTGAGCGCGACATCATCGATATGGAAGCCGAACTGAAAGCCACCTGGCTGCTGACCCTCCGCGCCGGCTCAATGATGGATCATCGCGAACCCAACGCGCTTGAATCGAGCATGTGTAAGGCCAAAGCCGGCCAGAGCAGTACCCGAATCGCAGAAAAATGTGTCGAAATTCTGGGGCCGCTGGGATACAGCCGCGAACTGCTGGTCGAAAAACTAATGCGAGATGCGAAGATCGCCGACCTTTATGAGGGCACACATGAGATTAACCAGCTTATTGTCGCCCGACATGTGTTAAACTACAGTTCAAGCGAACTGCCGGCATAAGCCAACACCACCGATATAAAAACACCGGGGCAGTCAGTTTCCCGGTGTTTTTATATCAGTGGCAGGATATAGGGGATAAGCAGGCAGGTCGGCGACCAGAACGCAACCGCAAATGGCAGCAATCGCGGGTAGTGTTCAGAGAAGAACAGCAGCGCAAATACGATCAGCGGCGTGGCAACTCTGAATGTAGCAACTGGTTCGCGCCAGGTGTACTCAGATAGGACCATCACAAAGACAGAGGTCGCCATCAGCAACGCAACCGATAGAGACAGCGACCGCCGCCTGATCGCATGGTAAACTGCGCCTGCAAAAAGAAGCAAAGCTGGCACACCGACCCAGATGGCAGAAGCCGCCATTCGCTCTGGCCAATCGATGGTCAGCAGGCCAACCAAAGGCAATTGGAAGGAGCCGGCTTCTGCTGCCAGCGGATTCTGACCAAGCCACAGCCAGATAAACAAAACCCATCCGCCCCAGATAGCCAATGGCAAGACACAGGTTTTCAGGATAAGGCTGTACTGCTTATTCACAACCAGATACAGGAACAACCCGGCGATAATCACAACAGCGCTTTCTTTGGCAAGCATGGCAAGCGCTAACAGAAAGCCTGCGACCAGGCGTTGTCTGTGAACTACTGCCGCCAACCCTGCCAGCCCAAAAGCCAGGCTGTATAGCTCACTCAGATCCATGATCAGAACGATCAGGCTGCCTATCCAGCACATAACCGCCAGGCTGAAACCTGGACGGGCACCCCACAGCCCCATCAGATATGCCAATAAGGCAATGACGACAGGGAACGAAACCAGGTTGATTGCAATCAGGGACCAGGGTATAAGCGCGCGTCCCCCCAGCGTGAGGACCATTGCAGTAAGTGGGTATAAAACCCGCATCAGGCGATAGGCAGGAACATGCCCATCAAGAACAGCCTGTATCCTGCCTGTGGCCAGATAGTAATAGTACTGCCCGTCATAGCCGATTGTGCCTTCCGGGTCAAACTCACTGAAGCGTGTTCCAATCCGCACAAACCGGAGCGGGTCCCAGCCGAAATAGGCCAGCACAACCACCGTAATGATGATTGTGGCTATCATTGAGATAACCCCGATGTTGAGCGCTACCTGCCTGGCCCGTGACTCAGCGGCTGCGTCTGGGTAGTGCAACGGTAAACTCACCTTTTAGTTTGAGAGAAGCATCATCTTTACCCTTGACAGTAAAACGTCCTGAGGCACGTGCTTCCCCGTCTTCTTCAAACAACTCAAGAACAGATGCCTGGCAGACGACAGCTTCTCCGGGCCTGGTCATGCCACTGAACCGGGCTTTAAACCGCCGCATTGAATTCGGACCCGCCCAGGCCGTGAGCATCTGACCAGCGTAAGCCATAATCATCATTCCATGGGCAATGATGCCTTCCAGCCCTACAAACTGCGCCACTTTGGGTACAGTGTGGATAGGGTTGAAATCGCCGACTGCACCAGCATAGCGCACCAGCTCGATGTCCATGATCGGCCCCTTGTCGAGTTTGGGGACATCGTCGCCCACCGTAACATCCTCAAAACAGACTGTCATGATACCCCTCTACCCCCTCACAATCACAAGTGACCGATCAATAAGAACCCGGTGACCGTCCTGATTGGTATATTCTGTCTCAAAGAGAACAAACTCCAGTTCACCACCGGACAGCTTTTTAGTATAGATATCTGCAATGTGGGTATCTGAGGTGACTGTATCGCCGACTTTCAGGGGCAGAAAATACTCGTACTCCTGCTCTGCATGCAGAATATTCCACACCTGAACACCAATCCGTTCAAAGGTCGCTTCCCAGCCCTCTCCTCCCCAGAAAGGGAAGGTGGCCGCAAAAGTCGGTGGTATGACAACCGGTTCGCCGGTGAGTACCGGGTCCGGTTCACCGATGGCAATTAAAAACTCGCGTACCTTCTGAAACTCAATGGTGTAAGAAAATGATGGAAGTTTTTTTCCCTTATGAGCCAAATCAACCACATCCGCCCCCATTCCTGTTTACAAAGGAATCTTAACCCCTCTGCGAAGCGTATTCTCCGATCGCGTTTTTACCATTCACCCTCAATATCCTGATCAAACCGCACGGACGAAGCATCGAGGCTCTTGAAGCCCAGAGCACGAGCAAGCTGGTAAGCCTGAAGAAATTCACCTCTTGAAATGGTTCGATTGAGATTGGGGTTTGCCCAGGCCCGGTATGCCGGGACATATTGATCCATCAGGCTCAAGTACACATCCCGGCCCATCTCTGACGCAATCCACCTGAGAACCTCTTCCGTGTTCTGCATGTAACCCGGAAGCACAAGATGGCGTACAACCAGTCCGCGCTGCGCCTTACCCTGGCTATCTGTGCAAAGCGGGCCCACCTGGCGCGCCATCTCGCGCAGCGCCTGCCGGTTGACTTCAGCATAATCAGGGATACCACTCAAGCGTCTTGCCAATTCTGAGTTGCCGTATTTACAGTCGGGCAGATAAATATCAACAATGCCATCCAGGAGCCTCAGCGCGTCAAGCGAATCGTATCCTGCCGAGTTCCAGACCAGCGGCAGGTGCAACCCCCTTTCAGCAGCAATAACCACCGATTCCAACACCTGCGGCAGTACATGGGTCGGGGTTACCAGATTGATATTGGACGCGCCTTTGTCCTGTAATTCCAGCATAAGCTGAGCGCAGCGCTCTGTGATAATCGCGGCACCTTTCCCCTGTATATTCCAGCGGAATGTCTGGCAGTACTGGCAGCGAAGCTCACATAATGTAAAAAAGATAGCGCCAGAGCCTGCCCCCTGTGATAATGGGCGCTCCTCGCCCTGGTGCAGGTATGCCGTCGAGACGGCCAGATCGATACCTACCCGACAGGGACCAACTGAGAGATTCCTGTCAATGCCACACTGCCATCCACATAACCGGCAGCAGCGCAGTGCCTCACGGGCCAAATGAACGCGCTCCGCCAGGATACCCGACTGGTAGAGCGAAAGATATGCCGGCTCATAGCAACCCCTGCCAGCAGGAGTATCAGGGACTGCGTGCAATGCGAAACCCTACCACGTCGAAACTGTCAGAAGGCAGTTCTCCCTGCCGGGCCGAACAACGAACGGAAACTGGACGACTGCGCCAGGATCCCCCATGCATCACCCGGCACTCAGAGTCTGATCCGGGATCCTCTCGTCCGTCATCTTTGCTGTAAGGATAAGGCCAGTAGAGTGACGAACACCATTCCCAGACATTGCCAGCCTGATCGTGATGATCGTATGGGCCGCGCCCTTCCGGGAATAATCCAACCGCGCAGACGTTTCCAATGGGCTGCCCAAGCCACGCATTGAGGTACCTGGGGGAAATGTCATTACCCCAGGGATAGCGACGGGCATCATTATCCCCGCGTGCAGCCAACAACCACTCGGCCTCTGTTGGAAGACGATATGTAAAACCGGTCTCACTGCTCAACCATTCACAATATACCTCGGCATCTCTGGCCGATACAAAGACCACCGGGGTATTCAGGGAATCCGGTCGGGGATGCTTTCGGCGTCCAATACCCGACCAATTGCGCGGCGCCTTACGTGACGTGGCGTTCACAAATGCCTGGTAAGCAGCCTGAGTAACCGGGAACTGAGCCAGGGCAAACGGCTCAACTACAACCGTGTGAACCGGTGATTCTTCAGGAAAATGCGGGTCTCCAAGAATTGCAGAACCACCAGGAACAGCAACCATTTCCGAAAGATAGTACGGGGCAGAAAACCGGGTATCTCCCAACAGTGATAGTGATTTCCCGGCGCTGGCACGCTGCCCGGGTTGAAACGTTGTAATTGCATTCAGCACCTGATTGGCATACCAGCGTTCCTGTTCGAGCGCGCGAATGGTGCGCACAGCCTGTTCGCGCCTACGGCTCTCGCGACCTAACAACGCACCCCACAACCGAAGATCTTTTCCCCGATCAGGCCCACCAAGTCCGGGGGCATTGCTGATCTGGCTGTATTGTTCTGATGCTTTAGGACTTGAATCTGATGGCATCCTTGAACAACCTGCAAATGGTTAAGCTATACACCTATTTGAGTGGACTGCGAGACAGGATCTCCTGGCTCTCCTGTGTATTCAACAGCCTAAGCGCCCAGCGAACCAGCATGCGGACTGCCGGATCGGGCTGCCAGAGAAGCTCACCCAGACCTGCTTCAAGGCCCGGAGGCTGAGTCTCCAGCAGAAAACTCAGGGCGGTATTGCGAACAATTTCATCCTCATTCAAGAGGGCTGTGAGAGGCGAGGGTCGCCTGATGTGCGCCACAACACGACGCCAGGCCCTGAGCATCGCGGTTAGTTCGCCCGGCATCTCAAAATAGTCATCCGCCCCACTCTCAAATACCTTCCAGGCTGCATGACCGCTGTGCCGGACATCCAGGATAAGCACGGGGACATGGCTGATCAGGGGGTCTTCGTTGACGCGAAGCTGCCGGATGAGTTCAAGGCCAGACATTCCCGGCAAGCGCAAACCAGTCACAACCATATCGGGTTGCAGCGATTTGACCAATGCCAACAAATGAGCCCCATTGTCAGTCCGGCGCACATCATAGCCGTTAGACTCGGCAAGGAGGCATACCAGTTCCGCCAGATTATTGTCATACTCAGCAAGGGCAACCAACGGGCGTCGACGCCCGCACACTTCAGGCGCTTCCAGCCCTTCTACCTGCCAGTGGCCATAACGATCTTCAAACAGGTGACTCAAACCTGGCTCTAAACCCGATGAGCGTAACAGGTGAGAAAGACTTATGCCCGGTTCTGCACCAGTCTGCTGCTGCGTCTTCTGCTTCACATCCGATCCAGTCTGGCGTTATCGAAGTTCAACGACAGGTACACTATACAACAGTGTTTCATCAGTGAGTAGATCGACTACGGTCACCCGCAAGGTCCGGTTAGGATCAACGGTAAACGTCACCTCAACGCGGTCTTCACCTGCGCGCCCCGGCGGGTCGAGCCTTGCCACCGTGCGAGACCCATCCTGATCATTCAATGGAACCACTTTCCGGAGTTCCACCCCCCCGTTGACCATTAGAATCGACCGTTCGCCAAACATGACCTCCGCCAGCCCTCCTGCGCTTTCCTCCACTTCGCCAATCACCAGTTCAAGCGCTTCCTGCCCGTCACGGGAAGCTGTCAGAACCAGTTTCACCGGCTCTTCAAGTGGATAACGAGTCCCTGCTGGTATGATCTCCTCCCATTCGTGACGACCCGTCGTTGGACTGAGGTGGCGCACGCCATAAGCATGATATAGCAGGTCATCAAGGCCAACCCCAGCCGCCAGCCCCAATGCGCCATGGGCAACCGCCTCAAAAGGCAGGTGATCGTAAACCCGACCCGGTTCGAACTGGGCCCGTATCATGCGGCGAACTGAGGGCATCAACGAAGTGCCACCGATCAGCAAAACAGCCCCGATATCCTCCGGGAAAATACCCCTTGCGCGGGCTATCCTGAGCACTTTGTTTATCGTCCTCTGGACAGCCAAAAAGAATCCTTGTCGATCCAGAACGTCCTCTAACTGACTCCGGGTGAAGACTGCCTGATACACATAAGATGTATCCGGGTCACAAACCGATACCTGGGCCGATTCATGGTCAGACAACTGGATCTTTGCCATTTCAACAGCCCTTTTAAGCTGAGGATACAGGACACCGATATCCTGGCGTTTTTTATCGTTGCGCACCAGCAAATCATCCAGCAACCAGTGGTCAATATCATCCCCGCCCAGCACACGCCCCACCTTGGCAACAACACGCGCCTCAAGCCGGGAATTCAGGGAAGAATCTTGCATATGTGTCGACCCTGTTTCGAAGACAATCCCACTATCATTGCGGGCGATCGGCATACGGACGAGAGAAATATCCAGTGTGCCGCCACCAAAATCAATGACCAGCACCAGCTCCCCCGGCTCACCGGTCTGATATCCCAGGGCAGCAGCAGTACTCTCATCAACAACGCGGAGCCTCCGGGGACCATTTCCTGTCCCTGCTCCAACAAGTGACGCCTCGTCGCGCAGCCACTTCAAATAGGCCTCAAAACTCTCCACCGGGACAGTCAGAACCAGTTCGTCCAGTTCGGACCCGGTTACAGCAAGCACTGCATCGAGAACGGCCTGAATAAATACCCGCCCGGCGCGGGGTTCATCCCACTCCGCCCCATCAATAATCCGGGCAAGCGGCCGTGTGCGTGCCGTTATTCCACGTTTGAACGAGGAAAAGAAACGACGGTCTTCTGCAATGTCACGGCCTCTGCCGCGCACCATCTGGCCTACCAGTATGTTTTCCGTTCTACCGTCAAGAACGTAGATAAGGGAAGGGATCAGCGCTGGAAGTCCGCCGGATAATGGGATGCTCAACCCCGGCAGGCTGATAGTTTCCGGCGCATTTTTGGACTGTCGCCAGATCGCTGCCACAGTATTCGTCGTACCGAAATCAATTGCCGCCTTATGCATTGTCCTCAAGTTTCAACAAACAGGCAGGCCGGCTCCGCACATATTTGAGCGGGTGGCTGCTTAACACCAGTCACATTTTACTCACGTTCTGGAAGCGTTCTAGCTCTAGGGGGACACAGAAGTCTCTGCAGTACCTCGCCCCGCCAGAAACGTTTTAACACCCGATGCTGGCGTGCAGGCAGAAGGATCCAGCCTCTCTACAACCGGGCGGATATCTGCTGCTAAATCGGCAAAAATCACTGAGCCATCAGGGAGAATCCGTATTTCAAGCTCGACAGGTACCGGAACGGCTACGGTTGATTGATCGGGAGACATGGCGTTTTCCACTAACAGGATTTCAACCGGCGGTTTGATTCGGCAGTTGATCTTCAGTGTGCTGCTGATTGAAATACTCCGGCAAATGTTCGCGCTGTTCGATGGTTCCCAGCGCACGCTCCAGGGCTTCTGTCAATGTCTCGCAGGATGGGCCAGTAACACCAGAGACACTTTCTTCAACCGTGCCATCGGGCTTAATTACAAATTCGATCTTCTGTTTTCCACTCATAATGTTCTCTCTTACGCCCAACGCTGCATGACCAGACGAATGCTGCCATCCCGCTGCGTTTCTTCCTCAACGGCCTCAAAACCCAGGGCATGGGCCTCTTTCAGAACAACAAGATATGCATAGCGCTGAGTAACCTGTTCCAGGAATTTATCCCGGTTAATGGTCAATCCCCATATATCGGCGATCATGACAATTTTGTCGTTTTCCTCTCGAAAGCCGATATCATACGTTCCACCAGGACGAATGACCAGGTCTGCGGCAGCCTGCTGGCTTTGAAAACCCCGAACAGAACCCGCAAATACCTCATATCCCAGATCTTCAAGTGCCTGCTTCACAATATGCAAGTCCTTCAGCTGGGTTTTAATCCGTGTAAAATGAGACATTGTTACCTCTCCAGTAGACCATCCATTTCTTTTCCGGCACAATACACCACCCAGTCCAACTAATGAGCAACCCCATGTTGGATACCGCACCCCAATGCTGTCGTTATTAACATTGTTCAGGTTTTAACATCACCTGTCAAGCCAATGCAGCTGCATGGATCGAGCAAAACCATCCTACCCGGCCCGCTCTCCACCGGCTTTTTTCGTCGGATTATCACAGTGAGCTGTCGCCAAACAACTGCCCCATCAGGCTGGTTTGCCGGGCATCTGAACTCGCCAGCCGACAATGGCCCGTCCCCGCCCATTCCTGGAGCTGCTGTATACGCGCCTGGGCAGTCTTGCTCAGTGGAATAATTTGAGAAAGCGCCTGCAATATATCACCGGAAGTGAACTCTCGCCGCTCGTGGAAGGCGACATGCATTGCTTCATAAATCGCCTGCTCAATCTCAGAGCCGCTGTATCCTTCGCTCTGGAAAGCGAGCTGCGGGATGTCAAAATCGCGCACCCGATTCGGGCGAACACGGCTTAAATGAACTTCAAAGATCTCATAACGCTCGCGTTCGCTGGGCAGGTCAATGAAAAAAACTTCGTCAAACCGGCCTTTGCGAAGCACCTCCGGGGGTAGCCTGTCAATTGAGTTCGCTGTCGCCGCAATAAACACCGGCGTATCTTTTTCTTCCATCCAGGTCAAAATCGTGCTGAGCACACGCGCAGTTGTGCCTGAATCACTTGCCCCGCTGGTTGATAATCCGGCAAAGCCCTTGTCCAGTTCGTCAATAAACAGCACACAGGGAGCCATCGCTTCGGCAATCCGAACCATCTCGCGGGTTCGTGCTTCGCTTTCACCGACCAATCCCCCCATCAAACGCCCCATATCCAGGCGAAGGAGAGGCAGCTGCCAGAGGCTGGCAGTTGCCTTAGCCGATAAGGACTTACCGGTTCCCTGTATGCCAACAAGGAGGATGCCTTTAGGGTAAGGCAACCCATAGTCGCGCGCCTGAGGCGTAAATGCTGCTGCACGCTGCTCCAACCAGGCTTTTAGCAGATCAAGCCCACCCACGTCGTCAATCGTCTCGGTCGCAGGCCAGAACTCCAGCACCTGTGTCCGCCGGATGCGCTGCTTTTTCTCCTCTAACATGATCTTGATCGCGTTTTCATCCAGCCGCCCATAATGAGCCACCGCACGGGCAAGCCCCAGTTTTATCCGAGACATCATCAAGCCCTGGCTGGCCTTGACCAACGCATCGCGCCCTCCGCTCTGCAGGTCAACCCGCACCTGCTGGAGAAACAAATCCAGCTCAGCATCTATTTCTTCAGCGGTTGGTGGCGCAAGATCAAGCACGCTGATATCTTCTGCGAGATCCGCAGGGATCTTCAATATCGGAGAAAGGATCACCACGGTCTTCCGGGTCGTCCTCAAGTGACGAGAAAGATTGCGGACCTTGCGAGATACCTGTATGTCGTCAAGAAACCGGTGAAAATCACGAAGGATAAATACAGCAGGAACATCACTGCGAGCATTTTCAATCTCTATGAGGGCCTGGATAGGGTTCCCCCGCCCTGCTCCCTTATCGGTGAACCCATCCACATAGTCCCATGTATACAGCTCACGCGGTGGTGTGCTGGAAGACACCACCTGCTCAATCAACAGCTCAGCACGACCTTCTTCAGGAGATGGGATGTAGATTATCGGATACCGCGACCTGATCATGAGATCAAGTTCTGATTCAAATACCATATGGGCTCCATCAATACCAACTGCAGCTTGCATTATACACCACGCAGGCTGTCATGAACGACCAGAACCAGATTCCTTTTGGACATGGGCATTGGAGGGGTTTATAATGGCCTTCCTGACTTTCTATCCGCTCAATTTTAACAGAAGGAGTTACAGTGAAGCTCCACGAGTATCAATCGAAGTTCCGCTTTGCTGAGTACGGGATACCGATCCCCCGTGGAAAGGTAGCCTCTACACCAGAAGAGGCTCATGCTATCGCTTTGGAGATCGGCGGACCTGTGGTGATCAAGGCGCAGGTGTTGGTAGGTGGTCGCGGTAAAGCGGGCGGCGTTAAGCTTGCCAAAACCGCAGATGAGGCAGAACAGCACGCCCGCCAGATCCTGGGGATGGATATCAAGGGCCTGACAGTCAAAAAGGTACTGATTGATCCAGCCTCAGAAATAAAAGATGAGATCTACCTGGGTCTCACGACTGATCGCGCTGCCAGGCGGATCGTGATGATGGCCTCTGCTGCAGGCGGCGTGGACATTGAGGAAGTTGCCGCCAAAACACCAGAAAAGATTATCAAAGTGCATATTGAGCCCCTGTTGGGGCTGCGCGATTACCAGGCGAGGGATATTGCTAATGGCATTGGCTTATCACGCAAGAACTGGCAGCAGTTCATTTCAATTGCCAAAGCCCTCTATCGATGTTACGTGGCTAACGACGCCTCGCTGGCTGAGATCAACCCGTTGATTGTGGATGGCAATGGAGAACTGCTCGCTGTCGACGGGAAAATGGTGATCGATGACAGCGCATTATTCCGTCACGAGGACCTGGTCAATATGCGAGACCTCAGTGAAGAAACCCCGGCGGAGACGGAAGCGCGCGAAATCGGTCTGGCCTATATCAAGCTGGATGGCGACATTGGCTGCATGGTCAACGGCGCCGGGCTGGCAATGACAACCATGGATATCATCAAACTCTACGGGGGCGAACCGGCCAATTTCCTTGACACTGCTGGCGGCGCGGATGCAGACAAAGTGGCAGAAGCTTTCCACATTATCCTGAGCGACCCTGATGTTAAAGCTGTTCTGGTCAATATTTTCGGTGGGATCACCCGCTGCGACGAAGTCGCAAAGGGCATTCTAGATGCGATGAGCGAGGTGGAAGTGACTGTCCCAATTGTTATTCGCCTGGTAGGGACAAACGAACAGGAAGGCAAGCGCCTGCTGGCTGACGCGAATCTGGAAACAGCGACCACACTTGCTGAAGCCGCTCAGAAAGCTGTACGCGCCGCAGATACAGCTACACACAATTAAGTGAGGCACCACGGTGAGTATATTAATTAACAACAAAACAAAACTGCTGGTACAGGGAATAACTGGTAAGCAAGGCAGCTTTCATACCCGGCTGATGGTGGAATATGGGACCAATATTGTTGGCGGAACAACGCCCGGCAAAGGCGGCCAGTGGGTTGACACAGACAGCGTCAAACTGCCTGTTTTTGATACGGTTCGCGAGGCAGTGGAGGCAACCGCGCCGAACTGCTCGATCATTTTGGTACCGGCGGCATACGCACCTGATGCAATCTACGAAGCCACCGATGCAGGCATTCCGTTGATTGTGTGTACCACAGAGCATATTCCAGTGCAGGATATGATCAAAGTAAGGGCTTACCTTGACCAGAAGGGCACCCGACTGGTTGGCCCCAACTGCCCCGGCATCCTGACTCCAGACCAGTGCAAAGTCGGGTTTATTCCGGGCCATTCTGCCATGCCCGGCAACGTGGGCATCGTCTCACGCAGCGGAACACTTACCTACGAGGTCATGTACGCACTGACGCTTCAAGGGATAGGGCAATCGACCTGCGTTGGCATTGGTGGTGATCCTATCAACGGGACAAGCTTCATCGACGTGCTCACGTTGTTTGAAGAGGACCCCGGCACAGAGAAGATTGTGATGATTGGCGAGATTGGCGGCACCGACGAAGAAAAGGCTGCGCGATATATCGCCGAACATGTCACCAAGCCGGTTGTCAGCTTTATCGCAGGGCAATCTGCGCCTCCTGGCAAACGAATGGGACATGCCGGGGCTATTGTCGAGGGCGGGGTTGGCACGGCAGAAGAAAAAGTGGCCGCCCTGGAGGCTGTAGGCGTGAAGGTGGCCAGACAGCCTGAAGACATTCCAGGCCTGTTGGCCAATTCATAGACTTATCAGAAGATATCATTGAGATAAACAGGGCCATCTTTGCGATGGCCCTGTTTATCTTCCCTGCCCGGTCAATCGACGCCTCTACCGCCACCAGCCCCGATTGACGCAAATACAGTTGCTATAACCAGTAATACCATTCCAAACGTTACAGCCAGGAACTGGTAACGCCCGAAAAACTCAGGGGTTTTTCCTATCCCCAGCACATCTCCAAGCGCAGCAATAATCCCAATGATCAGGCCAACTGCACCCAGGACTACAGCTATTCTCTGCCCCTGTCTGGGTGTCATTAATCGCTCAGACCACCCTAAGGATTCAATGCGCGCCAGGCATCTTCAAGGCACTGTTGTGGGCTTCCCACGTTGGAACCAGGGCCAGGCGCTATACACGCCAACCAGACCTCCGGATCGGCTCCCTGTGCGGACACAAAATCCTTTGCGGACTGGCATTCACCCTGGTTGGCCGGATCATTGCAGTAATCATAACACCCTGCGCCGGATTGAAATATGCAGGTCAGCGGTGGTAATGCCAGATTGGGGGCGACCCGTGTAGGAGTCGGCGTCTCGGTTGGCAGAGGTGTGAATGTTACGGTAGGTGTCAGTGTTGGGGTGGGCGTTTTTGTTGAGACAAACGGGAGGGTAATCCCATTTTCTCCACGAAGAGAACTGATGAGAATAATGATGATCAAAATCAGGATCCCCGCACCCACAACACCACCAATGACAATAAAGGCCTGATTGGCGCGTGGAGAGGCAGCAGTGACCGGGGCACGCCCACGTGGTTCATAATCCTCATCCAGCCCGAGGGCCGACCGCGCCGAACTCGCCCGTCCTTTTGCCTGCGAGACACTGTCCAGTTCCTCGCCATACGGGTCCGT
Source organism: Anaerolineae bacterium (assembly GCA_016926985.1). Lineage (GTDB taxonomy): Bacteria > Chloroflexota > Anaerolineae > Aggregatilineales > UBA3940 > JAFGNO01. The sequence goes on along the minus strand of JAFGNO010000187.1, from coordinate 6,218 downwards.
CGATGGCTGCGCCCCCTCCCCACCCTCTCGTATCCGGCGAAGGTGGTCCTGGGCAATATCCCGTTCTTCGTCACCGTCAGAATACTGGAAATCACTCATAGTTCACTTTCCTCAATCATTAGGTAGTTATCCCTCAAGCATAAGAACACGCTGGCCTTACTGCACTATATTAAACCTCAAAGTGCTCAAAACGGGTAGCAGTTCCTCAAGCGGGCAGTTCGACCCGGAGAACCCGATATGTACAAACCTGGTTGGGGTCAGATCGTCGGCAAGGATCATGCCAGATTCCCCGCTGGCTGCAACCCAGTCAAATCCGGGGATTATCATCTCACCGATAACCCGATAAGACAGGGATGACAGGTTGGTTAAATCCTGGCGCTCAGAATAGGTGCGATATCGCTCCTGCAGATGATCCAGGGCGTGATTTTCTGCCACCGTGTATATCATCAAATGGCATTCTGCCGTCGACGCTGCCCAATCGGGGCTAATGGACAGCACCTGACCGGGGGTTGTGTTGAGCGCCGCCGCCATTCCACCGTCAACGTTGAAGCTAATCCAGGCTGACGGCGCAGCGGCACAAAAGGTCTGCCTCTCATGAAGTGTATAGCCTGCCGGTAGGGAACAGCTCCCGGTGAGATCGGAGAGGCTGAGACCATCTACATCCGGGGATTGTAGTGTAGCACCGGTTGACGTGGGTGTTGCCACAAACGGTTCTAACTCAGACACCCATGCTGCAGTTGCGGCAATACTGGCCTGCAAGGTCAACGCAGTGTCTGGTTCCGTTGTGCCGGATTCCTGCTGCGTTAAAGAGCTTACAGGCTCAGTACCTGAAGCTCCCTGATTACTTTCTGCGGAGCGGCAGCCGATGAGAAGGATAATCAGGCCCAGGAGAACACAAATCCGGATCATCTGAACAGGCTGTCCGAGATAGCAATTTAGCTGACTAAATACCATATTTTCATGTTACCCCATTATAAGCTCCCGTCAAAGTCTCTGATAAGACAGGCATTATTTCAGGTCATCCACAGGCAAAAGATCTCGCTTTGACACAGGCCAAGCAGCCAGTTATAATCTCACTGGCCCCGAAATCGGGGTATTATTTACGTAAATATTAGCATTACCGCTCTTCCCCTGACCGTACCCAACGAGCGTGCGATCAGGCGGCAAGCGAAGATCGGGAGACGAAATGTACGCAGTTGTACGGATTGGCGGGCGGCAATACCCGGTGGAACCCGGCAAATTCATTGTCGTCGAAAAACTACCATATGATGTGGGTGAGCAAATCACTTTCGATGATGTGCTGTTCGTGAATAAGGATGGCGAGATCCTGGTTGGACAGCCAACTGTTAGCGGCGCAGCCGTCACAGCTGAAGTTACCAGACAATATCGCGGCAAGAAAGTTGTTGTTTTTAAGTATAAGCCTAAAGTCCGGTATCGTCGTAAGCAGGGTCATCGCCAGAGACTGACCCAGTTGAAAATTCACGATATTTCAGTGGAATAGACAGGTAAGGGAATTCTGTTAAGCAAAGATTGAGGTATTCAGATGGCGCACAAAAAAGGCGGCGGGTCAAGTAAAAACGGGCGTGACAGCAACCCAAAATACCTGGGTGTAAAGCGATTTGGTGGGGAAAAAGTGATCCCTGGCAACATCATTGTCCGCCAGAAGGGCACCAAGTTCCATCCAGGCGAAAACGTTGGGATGGGGCGTGATTATACAATCTTCTCAAAGATTGACGGTTTTGTGTATTTTGAGTGGGGTAAAGGTGGGCGCAAGCTGATCTCGGTCTACCCCGAAAACCCTAACGTCCAATAGAGCATACTATAATATACACAATACGCTACTCGGAATCACCCGAGCCGTGTTGTAAAGCGAGGTAATATCGGTGAAAGAAGACCTACATCCAACCTGGTACCCGGAAGCACGCGTCACATGCTCCTGCGGAAATACCTGGGTCACAGGCTCAACTGTTCCGGAGATCAAGACAGATGTCTGCTCCAACTGCCATCCCTTCTATACAGGACAGCAGCGTATCGTTGACACCGAGGGGCAGGTTGACCGGTTCCTGAAACGCCTGCGCGCTCTTGAGGATATCAGCGCGGTCAAGCAGGCAGAAGAGGAAGCCAAAACTTCGCCCGACCTGCCACTTGAAGAGATCGGACTGACTACACGCTACCTGAATGCACTGGCTGAGGAAGGCATTGTCACGGCAGGCGATTTCATCACACGAATTGAAGAGGGTGGTGATAACGCAATCACCAATATCAAGGGTGTTGGCGCCAAAACACTGATCGATATCAAGCGCGAACTGCGCTCGCGCGGATTTGAACTGCCAGAAAGCTAGCTATTTTTTACCTTGTAGCCCCATCGCTTGAAAGTACTTTTAAGGGCGCGGCATCTTCTGAAAAGGTGTCGCGCCGTATTTATTCCAGAAGGGAATCGGCAACATGAAACATTCGAAAGGTCGTCTTGAAGTAATCTGCGGAAGCATGTTCAGCGGGAAATCCGAGGAGCTGATCCGGCGCGTCAGGCGGGCAGAGATCGCCCGACAAACTGTTCAAGTCTTCAAACCCAGCCTGGATGACCGGTATGGGGCTGGCAGTGTAAACTCACATGATGGTCGGGCGAAAGATGCCATTGCCATCGAGCGCGAGCGACCACAGGATATTCTGGATCATATAAATGATGGTATAACTGTGGTCGCTATAGACGAAGCTCAATTTTTCAGCGAAAAGCTGGTTGGCATAGTCAACTATCTGGCGTATGAAAGGGATATCCGTCTCATTGTTGCCGGCCTCGACCTGGATTTTCGCGGTGAGCCATTCCAGCCTATGCCAGCCTTAATGGCTCATGCTGAACAGGTAGATAAACTGCACGCGATATGCGTCGTGTGTGGTAATGAGGCCTTGCGCTCGCAGCGCCTGATCGATGGGAAACCCGCTCACTACAACGATCCAATAATTCTCATCGGCGCTCAGGAGTCGTATGAAGCACGATGCCGCCACTGCCATGAAGTACCAGGCCGCCCGCTGAAGTAGTCTGACAGGAGAGTATCATGAAAGCACTGCCCCCCTATTCAGCAATACTTAACTATGTGTTAATTGATGCCGACCGACTGCAAAAACGAGTTGGCGAGCTTGGGGCCCAACTCTCCAGCGACTATGCGGAGGACGTTGATCTGGTGCTGCTGGGCATTCTGAAGGGATGTGTGCCCTTCATGACCGACCTGACACGAAAGCTCACCATACCGCATATGGTAGACTACATGGATGTCACCTCATACGGGACAGGAGCCAGGGAGACCAGTGGCAGGGTTCGAATCCTGATGGATATCAAGGTGGCCATTGAAAACCGGGACGTGTTGATTATCGAAGATATTGTCGACTCCGGGAACACCCTCGCCCAGGTTATCCGCTTATTAAAAGCCCGGCAGCCAAAAAGCATCCGGGTTTGTTCGCTGCTCGATAAACCCGAACGCCGTGAAGTTGATGTGGCAATCGATTATGTAGGCTTTCAGATTCCCAATGCATTTGTATTTGGGTATGGGCTTGATATTGATGAGTACTACCGAAACCTGCCCTTTATTGGCGTTGTCAAAGATGGTTTTGCCATGGGTGATTGACCTGACTCAGGGCCTGCTCAGACATGCATAACCAACCGGATTTGCAATTATCCTTTGATTGGCCTGATATGGTCAACGCCATTGCCAATAACCTTTCCGATCCTTCGCGTACCTATCTGGTGGGCGGGATGGTCCGGGATGCGGTTGTCAGGCGGCAAAGCCATGACATCGACCTGGTGACAACAGGGGATGGTCTCCAGATAGCCAGGGAGCTGGCAGACACGCTGGAGGGCGCTTACTATCCGCTTGACAAGGACAGGCGCACCGGGCGAGTGATTTTTCCAGATCAAACATTACTCGATATCGCCAGCATACGCGGGCCAGATCTCGAGGCAGATCTGCGAGCACGTGATTTTACAATCAATGCAATGGCAGTACGTCTGGATCAGCTTGACAGGCTTATCGATCCCCTGAATGGGCTGGAAGACCTTCTAAAGAGCAAAACACTCCGCCAGTGCAGCCCAGCCAGCATCGAAACCGATCCGGTGAGAGCTATCCGCGCTGTACGGATAGCCCAGCAGTTCGGGCTGCGCATGGCGCCTGACACCATTCACGCCATCAGACAGAACGCCAGAAACCTGCTTGATCTGGAAGGTAGTCTGCGACAGCCTGAACGCGTGCGCGATGCTTTTTTCGGCCTGTTAGAAGGCCCTGATCCGGCTGGAGGCCTTCGGGCCTGCCAGAGACTGGGGCTGCTGGAAGTCATCTACCCCTACTCGATTCCTGCTGAAGCGGATATCGCCAGGCAGATAACGGCTGTTGAGATTCTCCACAAACTGCTGACGATCGTCACCCCACGGCGCAACGACAATGATGCAGCGGATTTGACCTTTGGCGTGGTCGTTATGACGCTGGACACATTCCGCAAGGAACTGGGAAATCATTTCAGCCGGGTTTTTGCGAATGGGCGAAGCCTGGAAGCATTGGCGCTTCTGGCGGTTTTTTCGGGCAGCAGCATCCCCCATAACAGCATCGCCTGGGCTAGGCACCTGCATCTCTCTGATGCAGAAAGGGCCATGTTAGCTGACAGTGTGGAAAGCACCAGAAGGCTGGCCGAAGAAGCACCGGAAAACCGCAGGCAGTTCCACCGCTATTATCGATTGTTCGGCGAGAACGGGATTACAGGAATTTTCATCTACCTTGCAGAATTACTCTCCAAACATCCCCTTGCGGAACTTGACCATCGCCGTTGGGGCGATCTGCTGGATGGGAGCATCCACCCCCTGCTTGAAGCCTATTACCGGATGTATGCGGTCATCGTCAGCCCGCCACCACTGCTTACAGGGCATGACCTGATTGAACATTTCGCGCTGAAACCCGGCCCACTCGTTGGCAGCGTACTGGAAGCAGTGCTGGAAGCGCAGGCTGCGGGAGAAATTACAACCAAAAAAGAGGCGCTCAAACTGGCGGAACGCCTCCTCACCGCAGAGTAATCCCTGCTTCAGGGCCCAACCTCCAGGAGCAGCGGCTCGTATCTGCATAAGCAGCCGTTGGGGCAGGAGCATCCAACATGAGGGAGAACAGGTAAATCCGGAGATGTTTTCTCAAAAGACCCGGTATGTTTGTGACAGACAGGGCAGGCCGGATCAGGGGCCACAACCGACACGTATCCGACACGCGGACTCTCGATAATGGATTTCAGCGCATGCGCACGCACCGAATCCTTGAGCAAATCTGCCCCACAAGATGGACAGGTTGTGGTTTCATCATCTGTGATCATCTGACACAATGCACATTGACGCATCGCCGATTATCCTTTTCGCTATTTTTCAAGCGGGAAGTATAACAGAAACACACACGCAGCACTACAGGTTTTCAGCAGCTTTTCGTTCATAGAAGCACAACAGTGTTGACCCATAGCGCCGGGAGTCATACTGCGCCAGATTCTTCAGGTCAGGCTCCTCGTATTCATTCGGATCAATCTGGACAATGGCAATGCCATCCGGGGACAGCCAATCGGGGCGGGCATCTATGAGTAAAAGCCCCCGCTTCCAGAGCTCCCTGTACTGCGGCGGCGCGATATAGATCACATCGAATTCCCGGTCGTATTCGCCTTCGAGATAACGAAAAGCATCAGCCTGACGTATTTCCGAATCCCTGGATAATCCTGTGGCTTCCAGATTCAGTTTGATTGTGCGGACTGCATTCCGGCTGGTATCCAGGAATAAACACGACCCTGCTCCACGGCTCAGCGCTTCAATTCCAATGCTCCCGGTACCAGCAAACATGTCCAACCATCGCGTTCCCCGTACCCAGACACCAAGGATATTAAACAGGGACTCTCTGACAACACTGCGAACCGGTCTGGTCGAAGTACCTGGAACCAGCCGCAGTTTCCGCCCTCGTGCCGACCCTCCGATTACACGCATGCCCATTCACCATCTTTACTCATGGATGGGCACACGACAGATACTGCCCTGCGGCACTTCAATTCGTGCTGCTCCCCGAGTCACATCAGACAACTCATCAACCGGCTTTACCAGGAAACGAACCGATATCCCGGGGGTTGTACCTACCTCTACCTGCTCGCCCGCGCCTATCACGGTAAGGGAGCGTTCCGCCCCGGTCTCTCCAACTAAAATTTCAACATCTACGCCT
>JAFGNO010000186.1 GCA_016926985.1 Anaerolineae bacterium | reverse complement strand
TTGAACTCCGGGAGCCAATAACCGTTCAAGCGCTACTGGACCATCTCAAGGTGCTTTATCCGGCCCTTTCAGGTCCTTTAAGCTCTGTTCTTGTTGCTATCAACCATGAGTATGCAAACGGCGAACAAATCGTTCAAGACGGCGACGAAATCGGGCTGTTTCCACCAGTCAGCGGAGGATAGAACTGAAGCGCCAGCGCTTCTAATCCAGTTACATGCATTTTTTCAGGACGTGCGTACAATCACTACATTAAACAAAGCATAAACGTGAGCAATTTTGGGGGTTATTTGTGTGGGGGCATTCATGAAACGCGTTGTCATAACCGGGATGGGAGCTATATCTTCCCTGGGCCATTCCGTTGCAGAAAACTGGCAAGCGGCTCTCAACGGACGATCCGGTGCCGGGCCAATCACTTTGTTCGACGATTCCGCGCTGCCTAACAAGGTTGCGGCAGAAGTTAAAAACCTGGATCCCACGCAGTATCTTGACCGGCGCGAGGTGCGGCGGCTTGATCGATATCAATGGCTGGCATTGATTGCGGCGCAAGAGGCCCTGACGAAAAGCGGCCTGGAAATATCAGACAGCAATAGAACGCGGATCGGCGTGGCTGTTTGCAGCGGTGTGGGTGGGTTGCGTGCTATTGAAGACGAAACCATCAAGCTCTACAACGAAGGTCCCCGACGGCTCAGCCCATTTGCTATCCCGCAGATCATGACCAATGGCGCATCAAGCCATATCAGCATCAAATACGGCCTTCAGGGCCCCTCATTCTGCGTGACATCCGCCTGCGCGAGCGCTTCCGATGGTATCGGAGTCGCCTCACAGTTCATCCGGTCTGGGATTGTTGACGTCATGATTGCCGGTGGGGCTGAGTCGGGGATCACTCTTTTTGGGATTTCAGCGTTCCAACAGATTGGTGCTTATTCACAAAAAACCACTCAGACTCCCTCCCCGTTCAGCCGCGACCGGGATGGCCTGATCATGGGGGAAGGCTCAGCAGTGCTTGTCCTCGAATCGCTTGACCACGCCAGATTGCGTGGCGCCACGATCCTTGCCGAATTGTCCGGTTATGGCATATCGGCAGACGCATTTCATATTACAGCACCAAGTGAAGATGGCTCCGGGAGCGCTATCGCCATAAACCGCGCGCTGACCGATGCACATCTCAACCCCGAAGATATCGACTACGTCAATGCCCATGGCACCGGAACCCTATTGAATGATGCTGCTGAAACCAAATCACTCAAACAGGCCCTTGGGCAGGCTGCCTATTCTATTCCAATCAGCTCGACCAAAAGCATGACCGGGCACCTGATGGGAGCATCCGCTGCGCTTGAAGCCGTGTTTGCGGTTAAAGCCATTGAGGATAATGCTGTTCCTCCAACAATAAACTATAATGAACCCGATCCCGAATGCGATCTTGACTATGTCCCGAACACAGCGCGCGAATATCCTGTCCGACAGGTTCTGAGCAATTCTTTTGGGTTTGGAGGGCATAATTCAGCCCTGATATTCAGCAATTTTGAGGGTTAGTTCGGTGGCACAGGATATCAACTTCCAGCATTTCGAAGAGACTAACCGACTCAATTTTACAGATAAGGCCCTGCTCAAGCAGGCTTTCACCCACCCTTCTTACGCAAACGAACAGCAAAGCGTTCAACTCATTCATAACCAGCGCATGGAATTTCTGGGAGACGCCGTACTGGACTTCATCAGTGGCGAACTGCTGTATGAACGCTACCCGGATGAGGCTGAAGGAAGGTTAACACAACTCCGCGCAGCGCTGGTCAGGACTGAGACTCTTGCCCGATTTGCTCAGGAATGCCGGATCGATCAATTCCTGTTGCTGGGTAAGGGGGAAGAAAGCACCGGCGGCAGGCAACGGATCAGCAACCTGTGTGACGCTTTTGAAGCGGTAGTAGGCGCCTTATATCTTGACCAGGGATTTGCAGCTGTCCGGATATTCGTCACACCCTTAATGGAGGCAGCGCTTGAGGATATACTTCGTCTATCACTGGAAAAGGATGCAAAAAGCCAGCTGCAGGAGTGGGCACAAGCCCATCTTGACTCCACTCCAACCTACCTCACTGTAGGCAGTAAAGGGCCAGACCACGCCAAGGAATTTACAGTAGCTGTAGTGATCAATGACAATATCATTGCCACTGGAGTCGGACCGAGCAAACAGCTTGCCGCCCAGTCAGCTGCGCTGCAAGCCCTGATGCATTTCCGCGCCGAAAGCCAATCTCCATAGATTTTTTAGCCGGGCGGGGAACAAAAAGCCTACGTGTCTGTCCAATCCAGCAGAACTGTCTGCATCCTGTATACGGCCCCCTCAATTTCCACAACATTGGTCGAAACTGGAAGCACCCCACGCACAAGGATATAACTATCCTGCCTTTCCGGGCTGCCAGCAGGATAGGTAAGCAGTGCAGAGTCGCCAGTCATTATGTGGGGCTCAACAAACCCGCCCTGACCAGATGCCAATTCCACAAACGAATCGCCCGCCCCTTCATTGATCACGACAATATACACAACCGCGCTCTGGTTTGCATATAGCTCAGCAAACTGAGCCATCATGATTGTTTGGCTATCGGCAGCCAAATCGTCCCCAACCACTGCAGTAACGAGTCTGATTGGCGGATAACCCTGCCCGGGGTTAATCGTGACTGCCAGTGCGCCGGAATCAGTGGATACCCCTGTATCAGCACGACCGGCCACTGCCTGGAAGGGCCACCTGGACAGTATGGCCTCGCCCGTCAAACCCTGTCCTCCTATAGCACTGTAAACATAGTGCATCCCGGTTCGCCTGGATAGGAAAAGCGCCTGATCGACACCGTAACCCGAGACAAAGCCAGAGGTAATATCATGCAGCACAAGCACATCAGCGCCACTGTCAATAACTGCCCTGGACACCGCCTCAAGGGCAAAATCGCCGTCCTCACCGTATCCGCCGTTCATATTGTATGAGGCTACCGTGATTGGCACAGCCGGCGGAGCTGGATGATCTGTCGGTAACGATACCACAAGCACCACCAGCGATGTAGCAACCATAACAACCAATGGAAACGGCCTGCCACCCCCTTCCGATACGCTCAGTTCCCACAGGTCCTCACTCCTGAGAGCGGCCATGCCAGGAATCAGCAAAACTGCTGACACCATTATCATGACAAGGCCCTGCCCGTCCATCCAGGACAGAAATCCCGGCGGATTTGTCGTGAAGCTGTATACAACCACAATAAAAATGGCAATTATCGCGCACAAACTGAATGGAATATTATTCCGCACAATAACTGAGGAGTCCCCCGGTTTTCCAATGAACCAGAAGGTCATCACAATAATAAACTGCCCAAAAAGCAGCCCGGCGGCCCCAGCGATTCCCGGAATACGGAACCCGATCACAGAAGCCAACACAAGCAAGAGAAACCAGATCCAGGCGCGCATTCCTATATCAAACGCCCGCAGCAAGGCGCTGAAGCCACGCTTAATCACCACCAGCAGCGGCAGGCAGGTCGCCAGAACGATCCAGGGGACAACCGGCAGAGTTGGTACTCTTGTTAGATGCGATATATAGGATGGATTAGTGCCAAATATCACTTCAAACGCCAACAGCACGCCAAAAGCCAGTCCAGACCAGATAGAAAATCGAAACGGGCCTTCGCCATCACGATCTACAGTGCGCCCCAAATGTGCAGCCCCCACCAACCCAATTGATAACGCAATTTGGATACCCAGCCAGGAAACGTTGTAAGTGTGACCATTTAATCTGAACTGTAAATCAGTTCTCAACGCTGGATCGTAGGTGTTGTAGGCTCTGAGAAGCACGTCGACCAGCAACCCCAGAATCAGCCCATTGAGCAGGGTATCCCTGCTGCGATTGCTGATGGACGTCAGGTATAGCAGGACAAAGACAATTGAAGAAGCCAGAAAATATGAATCCCCCCCCGGGATATGAATCGCATAGAAAACCCGGCTTGCAACCAGGCCAATGATTGATACCGCGATGCTCACACGATCCAGGCGCGGGATCGCTGCGACCACAACCATCCCTGCCAGTAGAACAATCAGCGAGCCTATGAAATTGGGGCCAGGAACATCCCCCTCCCCCAGCACCCGGGCATATCCACCGGCCAGCGCCCTGAGTGATTGTAGAAAGAACAGAACAACCAGCACTGTTGCCGGAAGCTGTGTAAGGAGTGTTTTGTGGTACACTTTTTGAGTCATTTCAGATAATTAGTCCCGACTGCGTATTGTGGGCTATAATCCTCAGCCATCACTCATCCGGAGGGGATATGCAGCACATTGATACCATACTGAAAAACGGCACAATCGTGACAATGGATAAATCATATGCCCTGATTGAAGATGGGGCAATAGCCATCCAGCACGACACAATTATAGCAGTGAACACAACCCGGAAGATCATAAAGCACTATTCCGCGGATAATGAGGTGGACTGCACCAGCCTCACGATCATACCAGGCCTGGTGAATGCCCACACCCATATCCCGATGACTCTGTTAAGAGGATTGGCGGACGATCTCAGGCTGGATGTGTGGCTGCTTGGCTATATGATGCCGGTTGAGCGCGAATATGTTACCCCTGAGTTTGTTGAGTTGGGAACCCTGCTGGGCTGTGCTGAAATGATCCAATCCGGGGTCACCACTTTTGCAGATATGTACTATTTCGAGGAGTGTGTTGCCGCCGCAACCGCGTCTGCCGGGATGCGCGGCGTATGTGGCCAGACAATCCTGAAATTCCCCGCCCCTGACGCAGAAAGCTTTGAAGCAGGGCTGGCAAGATGCCGCTCTTTTCTTGAACAGTGGCACGATCACCCCCTGATCATCCCGGCGGTAGCACCACATGCCCCCTATACAACCACCGATGATCTGTTGAAAAGCGCTGTGAAATTGGCGCAGGAATTCGACGTCCCGCTGCATATTCACCTCTCGGAAACGGCTGAGGAAGTTGAAAATTCGCTGGACGAGCATGGCGTCCGTGTCATTCCTTATGTCGACAGCATCAAGCTTTTCAAAGCCAAGACAATTGCCGCACATTGTGTCCACATCGACGCACGAGAGGTGGGGACACTGGCCGCAAAGCGGGTTGGCGTTGCTCATAACCCGACCAGCAATCTCAAACTGGCAAGCGGCATTGCGCCAGTCACGGAGATGCTAAAGGCCGGTATCAGTGTTGGCATTGGCACCGACGGCGCGGCCTCAAACAATGACCTGGACATGTTTGAGGAAACACGATTAGCCGCTCTGCTTGCAAAAACCGAATCGGACGACCCAACCTCCCTGCCCGCGCGTCAGGCTTTGGAGATGGCAACTATTCTGGGAGCAAAAGCCCTGCACATCGACCATCTCACCGGGTCAATTGAGGCAGGCAAACGGGCAGACCTGGCCTTTCTCGATCTGAACAGACACCATGTACTCCCCCATTTCAATCGGGTATCAGAGGCTGTGTATTCGCGAATTGTCTACGCTGCCAAGAGCACCGACGTGCTGCATGTGATGTGTAACGGGCAGTGGTTGATGCGCGACCGCGAGCTGCTGACAATTGACACAGACCACCTGCACAGGCAGGCGCAGCAAATGGCTGCAGATATCGACACTTTTCTTAAAGCGCGGGAAGAAGATATCCTGTCAAAACTGCTGGCCATAGGTGAGCTTCAACAGGAAGAGAGTTTTGAGGTACAGGTTAAGGCCAGGTTGAGCGACCCGGCAGTGGTTCATCATCTGCTTGAAAGACCAGATGTCACCATCGCAAAAAAATCACACTACAGGCAACATGATACATACCTGTCTTTTGAAGATTCGGACTATCGGCTACGCTACCGGGAGGACGACTACATAAGCGCGGATAACAGGCTGACAAATGTCCGCTCACGCCTGACACTGACCGAATCGGGGAAAGAGCGTGAATTTGAGAATGCCGTCGTACTCTCACGCTCCCGGTATATCGCCCAGGCAACAAGACCACTCCGTTTCTATCGGGAGTATCTTCAGGCTGCAGAAGAGCACACAATCGTGAAAGACCGGGAGCGCTGGCATGTTGATTACCAAGGGCTGCGGCTCTATATCAACCTTGACAAGCTCCGCAGCCCAAGCAGTGACGGCTATTTTATCGAGTTAAAGAGCCGAACATGGTCTTTACGCGATGCAGAGCAGAAAGCAACCGTCATATCCCGGTTGCTCAGCTATCTCGGCATTGCACCCTCGGAACTGATTCGCAGCGATTATTTCGATATCACCAATTAGCGAAAAACGCCTTATCTTCAAACCTTAATCCAGTTGCTTCCCATGGTCAGGGTTGGTCAAATCGGAACCCGTGCCCCCGCACGGTAACGATGTATTGATACTCTGGATCAATTTCAGCAATGCGATCTCGCAGCCTTCTAACCAATGCATCGATTGCCTGTTCGCTGACCCCTTCCTCCATAGCGTCAGGCCATACTGCGGACACAACATCATCACGTGTACATACCCCTCCACCCCGAGAATACAGTAAGTCCAGCAATCGATACTGGTAAAGAGATAGCTGGGGTTCGAGCAGTTTTCCTTTAATGATTACCTGCCTGGTGTGAGGGTCCAGGTGCAAGCCTTGCGACACCGGCGTTTCATGCTCAAGGGTCAGGGGAACCGTGGCTTCCGCCCCAACAAATCGCAGCCGGATACTCAAAGCAATCTGGATTTCATCTCCTTCGACCAGTTCCTGAACGTCCTCCAACAGGACCCCGTTGACATGGGTGCCGTTTTTGCTGTCCAGGTCTTTGATAAAGCTGCGCCCTTCTTTTCTCCATATGCGCAAGTGCTCTCGCGAAATACGGCGTTCAGGCAATACGATATCGGAACTACCGCCGCGCCCAATAATAACCTGAGAGTCATTTTCCAGTACCCACTGTCTTCCAGCCAGAGGCCCTTCGACAACAATCAGCACCGGATTGCTCATATCATTGCTTGCATTGGTCATCCTAACACCACCTTGACAAAGCCTGTACTAGGGGTTAATGTCCTTATAAACAATATCATCACACCCCACAAGTCCGCACCCATTTCCCGGGTTACTTTCCAGGGGTCGAGGAGAAACTTACCGTGCTTCCGGCTCTCAAGCCGAAAACAAAGCTTCGCGATCGTTATCGCATTATTGAAAACGTCGCCCAGGGAGGTATGGGGTCCATCTATCGCGCTGAAGACCTCCGACTGACCGGTCGATATTGCGCGATCAAAGAGTTCCAGATCGACGCCAAACTCCCTGAAGAACAGCAAACCCAGGCCCAGGAACAATTCCATCGTGAAGCCAGCATACTTGCTCGGCTTGATCATCCCAACTTACCAAAAGTATCCGATTTTTTCAGCGAGGGCAACCGCGAATTCCTGGTAATGGATTTTGTGCCGGGCCAGGACCTAAGGACCAAGATTGAGGAAGCCAGAGCACATGGAGGCTTCATCCCTGAACAAGAAATCCTGGACTGGGCCAGCCAACTGTGTGCAGCCCTGAGCTATCTGCACAATCAGTCTCCGCCGGTTTTACACCGCGACATCAAACCCGCAAACATCAAACTGACACCAGAGGGGCTGATCAAGCTGGTTGATTTTGGCCTGGTGAAAATCATGATGCCTGATGATGACCGCACAGTAACGGTTCTTCAAGGGCGTGGAACGGCCCTTTATACTCCTCTTGAGCAGTATGGGGGAGACACCGGGCACACCGATCCGCGGTCGGATATCTACTCTCTGGGTGCAACGCTGTATCATCTTTTTACCGGCCAGCCACCGGTTGAGGCAAAATCGAGGTTTCTGCAAGCGGATGCACTAATGAAGCCTCGCGCACTTGCTTCCCATCTTTCGCCAAGGACTGAGGCCGCTGTCCTGTGGGCAATCGCCATGCATCCTGATGACCGACCGAAAAATGTCGAGGCATTTCGTGATGCCCTGCTGTCTACCGGTCCGCTGGGAGACTGGACCTCCTCCCGGAATGTCAACCCATACGGCAGCAAAATAGCCCCATTTAACCGCATCCTGGCACTTATCACTGCCGCCCTATTCCTGATCGCGATACTGGCAACCGCTTTTTCACCCCTGGTTCCTGTTCCGTAGGTTGAGAAATGTCCCCTGCTCATAAAGGTTGATGCCAACAATGGCAACAGCAAGCCCAAACAGGCCGCCAAGCCAGGCTGCTGTACTTGCTGCCCACACGCGGCTTGCCGAATTGAATACCTGCCGCCATACAGCGCTGCCGGGAAGCATCAGGGCATAGTAAGTGTAGAACAACAGGCCAGAAATCAGAGTTGGAAAGGTTAACAGCAGGCCATAGTTCAGGCTCCGGGTATTTGATCCAACAGCAAACACCACCAGGGCGATCCCTAACAGCCCGATGCCAGCAAGGAACAGGTCGTCAAAATTAGCCACCTGCTCCAGCCCAGATTCGGCCTCCGGGGTGGCAACCGGCTCCTCTATGGCTTCAACCACTTCAGTGGGTTCAACTGACAGCACATCGGTGGGAGTAGCTGTTTGAGTCGGCAGGTCGGGCGGCTGCACAGATATCTCGGCTGGTCCCGTATCCTGAACAACCACGGTGATCGTTTCCGAATTCCTGGCATCACCACTGATGGCAGTAATCTGGATTTCGCCGGGCCGCGATAGCACCACACTGGCTTCTGCCCTCCCGCCAGTTGTGGCATGGGCCTGGTTATCCCGCAGACCTTCGTTGATAAAACTGAGGATAAAATCGACCTGAGTCCCATCAGGGACAGGATTGCCATTGCGGTCTAATATCACCCCGGTGGTTAGCTTTAATGTATCACCCAGAGATATGACTGGCTCAATAGTTGGAGTAGGTGTCCCCTCCCCCATATCCTGAGTTCTTGCCACAAGTTCATATGAGAGGTTGATTATCTGCCCGGGGTCGGGTGACGTCGCCTCAAGAATAAAATAATCTGCTGAGCTAACGGACACAGGCGGGGCGCCATCCGCAGCAACTTCCTGAAACAGCGCCTGCGCCGCGACAGCAACAGAGGGGGCTGAATAATTGTATAACACATAATAAGCCGACAGTTTACTGATCTCAGTTGTATCCAGATAGTACGGCGCCCCCATGGACATCACTACCAACCTGGTATCATTGCCCGGCTGAACTTCTGACAGATACTGCTTGACAACGGAAGACGCTGGAATCTCCGGGTCGATACCAATTGACACAAACACGATCCAGTCGGCTGCCGCCAGCGCACTTTCAACGGGATCCGGCTCCGGCGTGTTCTCCCCATCTCCCCCGCCCACGTCGTTATCCAGATAATCTTTCAGATCGGCAAAGCTATAGGCGATGATATTAGCAAACCCGACCGTGCCTGTGGCATCCGGGCCATAAGATCGGAGGATTTCCGACCTCAGCGCATCAACCCGAATCAGCGGAGATGGAGTACAGGATGCACATTGCTGGACTGTCCGCGTATCAGTAAAGATAAGGATGATATCACCCCGCTGAGGGGGATTGACTGGTTCATTATAGCCAGGAGGTAACACTGAAAGGGATTGGCTGGCTACCGCCAAAGCTATATTGTATCCCTGACCAACCTGCTCGACTGTCCCCTCAGCCGGGATCACATCCTCAACTGCAAATTGACCATACATATCCAGTTTCTGTTGAATAATCCGCCGGACAGACTGATCAACCCGTTCCCGGAATACAACATCTGTTTGATATCGCTGGATGAAATACTCAATGGTATCGGCTATGGCCGCGGTTTGTGTGCTGAATGTACTGGTGCTGTAATCGCCGAGATACAGGACATCATTGCCTGCAGCAAAAGCCTCTCTGGCAACCAGCCGGGTTGGGAATGCCTGCTCCTGTGGGTCGTAATAACGACGAACGCCCGGCACTCCAAGCGCATCAGAAATGAGCAAGCCACCCTGTACGTGCCAGGAGGCAAGCGGCTCCAGGGCCATGAGGTTTTGTAATGCTGCCTGATCGAAGGTAAGCGGTCTGGTGATAGAGCGAAGATTTTCTCCAAAGCCCTGATACTGTATGTGACCAACCAGCAGCCCATCTGCCACAGAGAGCGGATCCTGGGCATCTCCAGTAACAGCAAAGAACGGGATAAGGTCGGCCTGAATCAACTGGTCCCGAGAGCGCCGAACTGTTGGGATTTCTTCGACAGCCAG
>JAFGNO010000185.1 GCA_016926985.1 Anaerolineae bacterium | reverse complement strand
TTCCCACCCACCTGCATTCCTGCGGCCCGGAAACGGCGCTGGTGAAGCTGTTCGCCGAGGAGACCGACCTGACCGTGATCGACCCGCTGGAAATTCCCCCGATGGGCGATTGCAACCTGGCTGAGCTCAAACACCTGTTCGGGCACAAACTGGTGCTCAAGGGCAACCTGCACACGACAAACACCATGCTGCTTGGCTCACCCGATGACGTGATCGAGGCAAGTAAGCAGGCCATCCGCGATGCCGGAGAAGGCGGCGGGTTTATCCTCTCCACGGGTGACCAGTGTGGGCGCGATACACCTGACGAGAACCTGTTTGCGATGGTGGAGACGGCGCGGACCTTTGGCCGTTATGCTTAAAACGACCTGGTTGATCGGTGCAGAGCGCGGTCCACGCCACCGATATCTCACTGGATGCGGCGATACTGTCCAGGCTGTCCCGGGACCTGGCGGGGAAGTGCCTGGCGTATATCTCTGGTAGGCGGCCGACGTTTTATACCCTGTGGGTCCTGAACTGCGGCAGGTAATCCCTGTGTTGGGCAAACAGCTCGTTGGTCATATCCCGGATCTCAGCCAGCGAAAGCACCGCGGCGGTCAGGGGGTCATGCGCAATCGCCCGGTAGATCATCACCGGGTCACCGGCGAGCGCGCCCTGAATTGCCAGTTCCTCGATACCGCTGGACAGCTGGGTGAGCAGGGCTACTTCAGGCGGAAGGGCCCCGATGTGAATGGGGTGGAATCCAGCCCTATCCACCAGGACCGGCACCTCCACACAGGCGCCTTCCGGCAGGTTGGATATCAGCCCGGTATTGGGCAGGTTCCCATTGAATTTGAACATCTCGCCGCCTTGCAGGGCGTTGATGATATAGGCGGCGTATTCATGACCACGGGTGAAGTCTTCTTCGGTCAATGGGCGGGCCAGCTGTTCTCTGACCTGGTCTTTCCAGGTCGCCTCGTTGTGCTGGTATTCCTTGAGGATGTAGGCGTATTCACCGGGATTCCAGTTTGTGCCGTGCGTGCAGTATTTCTCTATCAGGTCGGGGCGTTTGCGGAACCACCAGTTGTACTCGGAGTTATGGCCGCTGGATTCAGTGACGTAATACCCCAGCGCCAGGTACATCTCGTTGCGCACCTGTTCCGCATCGTATATTTCCGGTCGCTCAGTGACCGCTTTGTGGATCAATGGATAGGCATCTTTGCCCTTCCATTGATAGTCCAGGTACCAGGCTTGATGGTTGATCCCCGCACACACATAATCGATCTCCTCAAAGGGGGCGCCAATCCATTCCGCCAGCATCATGGCAGTGCCCTGCACCGAGTGGCAGAGACCCGTGACCTTGATGAACGTTTGCTTCTGGATGGCTGAAACCAGCATCGCCATCGGGTTGGTGTAGTTCAGCAGCACAGCATCCGGGCAGATCTTCTCCATATCCCGGACGATGTCCATCATATCCGGCAGCGTGCGCAGAAACCGAAAAATACCGGATGGCCCCCGGGTATCACCCACATTGGTATCGATCCCATACTTCTTGGGGATCTCAATATCATGCCGCCACACCTCGGTGCTGCCTGACAGGATGGTGGTGAGCACCACGTCCGCCCCTTTGAGCGCTTCTGCCCGGTCCAGGGTTGCGGTCACCGCTGCCGGGTAGTGCCCTTCGGTGATGATCCTGGTTACCGCCGTCTCGGCGAACTTCAGGCGTTCTGCGTCGATGTCCATCAGGCTGAGGGTGGCATCTTGCAGCAGCGGAAAGGTAAGGATGTCGCGGACAAGCTCACTGGTGAAGCCAAGGCTGCCGGCGCCGATGAAGCAGATTTTAGTCATGGGATCCTCTTTTTCAGTGTCTCTATTTCACACCAGTCAGGGTGATGCCGCGGATGATCCAGCGCTGCGAGAGCATAAAGACGATCAGCACCGGGATGACGATCACGACGGACGCCGCAGGCGTGAGGTGAAGCTGCTGGGTATGCTGGTTGGAGTATCATAACGGGATAATCGGTAAGGTGCGGACGCGCTCCTCGGTGAGCACAATCAGCGACCAGAGGTAAGCGTTCCAAGTGTTCCTCCGCAATTCAGCCCGCGTGTGGGTTCCACGGGCACGTTTCGAAATATCCGTCGTTTTTGATTGTTGCACCACCACCTGAATGTGCAAAACAGTCAGCCAGATCCTGAGTTGGACTGCTCCAGTCTACACCGGATTCAGGCGGCTGCTGAGAGCCCTTTGCCAGATAAGGGAGAAGACGATGATGAGGAATAGCGCGAGCGAATGAACAATCATGCTGCTGGTATCGCTAACTTCAACATGCAGAGTGTTCTGAAAGACGTTCAGCATCCCGTGAAATATGATGACAAGGTAAAGCGATTTGCTCAAATGATAAAGGGTTCCTATGGTTATCCACAGCATCACGCCTGAGAGAATAATGACAGGCGATAAACGATAGGAAATCTGGTGGAGGAGTACGAATATCACTGCCGTGGCTGTAACGCCGTAGGTTGCCCCATATCGTTCAACCAGCCTTGCCTGTACATATCCCCTGAAGACAATTTCCTCACCAAAGCCCATTGCGAGCCAGAGAACGATGTCCTGGAAAATGACCGGCACACTAACACGACGTATGGAGGCATCCAGTGACGTGCCGGTAGAGCCAAGCAGCGTGCCAATCAATATGCTGGTAAAGGATAATAGCAAAGACAATGCAACGCCAAGAAGAATCGCCAGATAGCTGTTCCTTCTCCAATCCAGACCTACCGCAGTCCATCTGAAGGAAGATTTTTCAATGACCCGTAACAGGAACCACACGATCAGTAGACCCATGAGCCCGCTGAGTATGCCAATTGGCATGAGGTAAACGGGTTCCTCAAAAACGGTGCTACGCGCACTCCCAAGCGCACTTGCCTGTGTCATCCCGCTTCTGACATGAAATACTGTTAGCAAACCGATGGGTATCAGACGGAGGAGAACTGCAACAGCTACGTAGAGCAAAATGATCAGGATCAATCGCCACGCCAACCGGATCGCACCAGCTTCATTTCTGATAATAGACATTCTAGTTCTCCTTCTTGACAGGTAATTCGAAACAGCAATCCAGTTGCTCAACAGACACCAGATACCCTGCTACCGATGCACCTCTGTTCGCAACCCAGCCCAGCGAGTGGATGACCAGGGACGGATTGTATCTCACCATCCGGAGGTCAGGGGGAGATCGTCCGTATCCGGCGACCTCCCCCCACAGCAGCTATACAGGAGGACCTATAACCCAACCTGTGCCAGATATCCCACGATGCCGAGTATGTCACCTGCCGCATGGATCAGGACTGCGCCCCAGATGCTGTTTGATTTCTGCATCAGCCACCCCCACAGTAGGGCGAGCGCCGTCACAGCCACCAGAAAAAGCAGGATATCGATGACATATGTCGCGCTGATGTGAACCAGCGCAAAAATCAGGGTTGTGATGACAAGGCTTGTTTTGGTTCCTACCAGCGGCTCCAGCTTTTTCAGGAACAGCGCCCGGAACCACAGCTCCTCCATAAAGGCGTTGGAGAATGTGAAGATCGCTATCCAGGGCAGCGCTCTTACGACCGTTGACCAACTCAGGCCAGAACCTGCCGCCTGCAAGGCGCCGATGCCCACAAAGGCTGCGGCCCCGATGACGCTGACTGGTAGCCACAGTTTGAGCTTGCCTCGCCTTAGGAAAAGATCATCCAGAGTGCCGCCAGTAGCAAAGTGCGCTACCAGGATACACAGCACAATCGGTAAGGCCTCACCGAACTTGGCCATTGCCACGCCCCGCACCGAGGTAACCGATAACCCCATGAGCTGCATAGGGACATTACTCAGGTAACGAGCCAGCAGAAGGCCTACTGAGACTGCAAAAAAACCAAAAACAATGGGCCTATACTGGCGCAGGCGCTCGATCCTGCCCAGCACCAGCCAGGCAGCCAGGCTTGCGATCGCCATGCCTGTTTTCAGAACCATACTGATATCTCGCGGGATGAAACTCACGTAGCCGGCTGCGCCGATGATCCCGCCAAATACCAGGAACAACACGACAGTAGTGATATACTGCACTTTACCGGTTCGAGGATGCGTTTCGGCCATGCCTCTATCTGGAATGCTCCCCATCGCGCCTGTCATGTCTGCCTGAAACCTTTTAGATGTTTCCATTATCCACCCCCGCTACCTGTAAAGTGACTAACCCTAATGACTGACTTCCACTAAAACACCCTCTATGCCACTATGCCGGACCGCATCTGGTCTGCCATGCAGCCACCGTGATGTGAAGAACCGGGTCCACAGGATCATGAGCGTTGATGGGACAATACCGAGTGAGAAGACAATGCCGTACAGGATCTGCGTCTCCATTGACGCCCTGATCTGGATGTAGCCAACCAGCGAGCTGATAAACAGATTGCCCAGGTAGTGGACGATCATCGGGGGCAGAAGGCTGCGTGTTTTGACAAACGCGTACCCGTAGAACAGCCCGATGATGAAGGCCCAGGTAACCATCCCCAACAACCACACCGGATCAAGACCGCCGACCGCACCAAGCAGGTGGTAGAGGCCGAAAGCTATTGACGAGAAGATGATGGCTTTCCATTCTGAATACCGGCTCAGGAAGACGGTCAGGACAATACCCCTGAAGAACACTTCCTCAAAGATGGAGGGAAATGAGATATAGAAACTCGGTGAGGGAGGAAGGTCACTTGAAAGGTCAAAAACCTGCCGGATGAATGCCCAGGTGATAGGCCGCCCCTCCGCAAACAGCCGGTATACAAAGGACGCGCCAACCTGTGACAGCGCCAGGATGAGGTAGCAGGTGAGTCCCAGCAGTACTAGCCGGAAGAACGGCCGCATCCTGGTCAAGCCGATATCACCCAGATACTGCCCAAACGTCCTTTTCCCTTTGGGAAGACGCA
>JAFGNO010000184.1 GCA_016926985.1 Anaerolineae bacterium | reverse complement strand
CAAAACGGATCAGACCATTGACGCCGCCCGGCAGGCGGCTGCTGATTTCCTGAACGCAGCGCCCAGCGAGGTGATTTTTGGCCCTAACATGACCACCCTCACTTTCCAGGTGAGCCGGTCAATCGGGCGGACGCTGGACGCGGGGGATGAGATCGTCGTTACCCGGATGGATCACGATGCGAATATCGCGCCCTGGCTGCTGCTGGCCCGCGACCATGACCTGATTGTCCGCTGGGTGGATTTTGATGTTGAGACGGGGCTGCTGCACATTGAGCAGCTTGCCGATACGCTCAACAGCCGGACACGGCTGGTGGCCTGCGTTTACGCATCCAATGCGCTGGGCACGATCAATGATATCCGGCAGGTCACCGCGCTGGCCCATTCGGTTGGGGCGATGACCTATATTGACGCGGTGCAGTATGCGCCCCACGATCTCGTCGATGTGCGGTCGCTGGACTGTGATTTCCTGGCCTGCTCTGCCTACAAGTTTTTTGGCCCGCACGTTGGCCTGCTCTATGGGAAAGCCGAACACCTGACTCGCCTGCCGGCCTACAAAGTCCGCCCGGCATCCGATGAAATCCCTGATCGCTGGGAGACCGGCACCAAGAATCATGAAGGGATGGCTGGAGTCACGGCGGCTGTTGACTACCTGGCATCGCTGGGAGGAGATCGCTCAGCCAGCCGCCGCGAGCGTATCGTCAGCGGGATGTGTGCCATCAAGGGTTATGAGCGGGGGCTCAGCCTGCGCCTGATCGAAGGGCTGATGGCAATCAGGGGTGTCATGGTGAGGGGGATCACCGACCCGGAGCAGGTGCACAGCCGCGTGCCAACCGTCATCTTTACGGTTGATGGTAAGCATCCGGCGGAGGTTGCTGCTGCCCTGGGCGGGCAGGGGATTTATGTGTGGGATGGCAACTACTATGCCCAGGCGGTCATGGAGCGGCTGGGGCTGGAAGATTGCGGGGGCATGGTGCGGGTCGGGGCGGTGCACTATAACACGCATGACGAAGTGAATCGCTTTCTGGAGGCGGTTGAGCAGATTACGCACCGCTGAACGCACTACGGAAATTAAAAGCGCCGGTGGATATCCGGCGCTTTTTAGATTCACTGTAACGTTATGACAGGTAATCCTTGAGCTGGCGCGACCGGCGTGGATGGCGCAGGCGGCGCAGCGCCTTGCCTTCAATCTGGCGGATGCGCTCGCGGGTCAGCCCAAACTTCTGCCCGACCTCCTCCAGCGTGTAGCTCCGCCCGTTCTGCAGCCCAAAACGCAGCCGCAGGATGCGGGCCTCGCGGGGGGTCAGCGTGGAGAGCATCTCCTCGACCTTCTCACGCAGCAGGTTATCATGGACGCTGTCGGTTGGGGTGGGGGTGGTATCGTCCTCAATGAACGAGCCCAATTCGCTGTCTTCCTCCTCGCCAACCGGGTGTTCCAGCGACAGCGGCTGCCAGCTGACTCGCAGCATCCACTGGACTTTGCGTGGCTCAAGATCGAGCACGTTGGCGATCTCTTCTGGAGTAGGCTTGCGTCCATTGGTCTGCTCAAGCTGCCGGGCAACCTTGTAAAGCCGCCGGATGCGGTCGGACATGTGAACCGGCACCCGGATGGTGCGTCCCTGGTCGGCGATAGCGCGGGTGATGGTCTGGCGGATCCACCAGGTGGCATAGGTGCTGAAACGGTATCCCCGGCGATAGTCGAATTTTTCCACCGCTTTCATCAGGCCGAGATTGCCTTCCTGGATCAGGTCAAGGAAGGGCACGCCGCGCCCGATATATTTCTTGGCAATGCTGACCACCAGGCGCGTATTGGCTTTGATCAGGTGTTCGCGGGCAGCCTGCCCATCTTCCACTTCGGCGATAAGCGAATCGAAATCAGCCTCATCCATCGCGTCCTTGAAACAGGCCAGGCGTTCAGAGGCGATCAGCCCGGTTTCAAGTCGCTGGGCGAGGCTAACTTCCTCCTCGTTGGTTAGCAGGGGAACCTGGGCCATCTCTTTCAGATACAGCCCAACCGTATCATCCGAGGCGATACCGGACAGGTCGAATGTGCTCTTGTCGCCGGTTATGTCTGAAAGCTGAGCAAGGTCAAACAGCATATCGTCATCATCGATGTCGATATCCTCTTCGTTGTCCTCGTCCTCTTCGTTGTCCTCGTCGCTTAACGCTTTGAGCAGCGCATCACGGGCATCGTCAGATGAGGCTCCTTTGTCGGCAAATATCTTGATCCCGGCTGTGGAGAGGGCCAGCAGCACTTCTTCGGCATAGTCGGCGCCATCGTCATCATCGGGGAGGATATCCAGGATGTCATCTGTGGTGATAAAACCCTGGTCTTCCGCTTTTTCAAGCAGCTCGTTTACCAGATCGACGTTCTTTTCCTCTGTATAACCCATCAAGCATCTCCATTCCGCTGACTATCACCCATATGCAACAATTCCCGATGCTTAACGTTATCTGCACTTATAAGACCTACAACACCTCCAACCGGCAGGTGTTACTCCAGGTCATCCAGCAGTTTCTGAAGAGGTGCGAGCCGGGGGTCAATCAGGTCCGCCTCGCAATCGCATGATGCAACATTCAAATCCTGTCCACATTGCGCACACAGGCCTTTGCAGGTGGGTGAGCAGACAACATGGATGGGGATGGACAGGATGGTTTCCTCCCGCATAAGAGGGGTCAGATCGATGATATCCCCATCGTCAATAAGGAAGGGATTATCCTCGCTATTTGCATTGGCATCCGCAGCTTCCTGGGGGACAAATAACTCTGACAGTTCGATCTGGTATGCATAATCAAAGGTTGCCAGGCACCTGGCGCACTCAACCGGTGTCCGGGCATTGACAACGCCTTTGATCAAAACGCCCTGCGGTGTGCGGTTCAGGCGCAGCACCCCATGCAGATTTTTAACAGCTATATCCTCAAAACGAAGCGTGCCAGGAATGTCAAGGTCGATTTCCCGGCAGTAACCAGCACTCTGCTTGAGCAGAAAGCCAATGTTGATCCGGAGCGGCTTGCTCGAAGCCGTGGGGGTTTTCACAATTGGGATACCATTACCAGTACTAATAGTCAGAGGATCCAGAATGTGTTAAGGATGGCATAATGCCATCCGTGTTGCGGTCAATTGATTGAAGCTAAAGGCACCTCTCCTAGGCTCTCAGATTATAACATGATTTAAACCAAAAGGTCAAATTTTTTTAACATTTCAGGCTCGTAAACCAGGTAGGCTTTTAGTACTATTCAGGGAACGAATCGTATGGGGAAACGCGCTGCCTGAAACTGCTCGACAGGCCGGCGGGACACTGGGAACAAAACTGCAGCGGCTGACGTTTGGATGATGGAAACATATCCACAAACATGCAGTGGAAAGAAACT
>JAFGNO010000183.1 GCA_016926985.1 Anaerolineae bacterium | reverse complement strand
TAGATGAAGGAATCTTCCTCATAGCCCAGCAGCCCCGAGATGATCGGGCCGCGATGTGGGATTGCATCACCCTGCTGCACATCCTCGATGAAGGTGTCCCGGTCAAAGCAGTAGTTGAAGGCTTTGCGGATGTGGATATCCGAGAAGAAGTCAGGCGGGATTCCGCGCCCGTCCAGCTGCCCGGAGCCAATCCACGGGTTGCCACCCTCGGTCTGGATATCGAAGTTGAAGAACATGTCGGTAGAGTTGGCCGCCGGCAGGTACTGGTACATCCGGAAGATACCGTTCGGGTTGTGGATGGTCACCTCACCGGTGTTGTAGTCGATCCACTCTTTGACCATCGGGTCAATCTGGGCCGAATAGGCGAGCTCGGGGTCGATCATATCCGCGTCACCGGCCTGGAAGGTTGCCAGGCGAGTGCCCCACTCCTCAACCAGCCGGATGACAACCGTGTCGATTTCCGGCACACCATCGATGGTGCTGCCTTCCCACAGCGGCTCATCCAGCCAGTAATCCTCGTTCTTCACCAGCACGATCTCCTCACCGGGCGTCCAGTGATCGAGGATATAGGGGCCGGTGCCATTTTCCTGGTCATACAGGTGCGTGCCGGTCACTTCGGGCAGGTACCAGTCGCGCCAGGTGGTGCAGTCACCATCCCAGGCGCCCTGCTCAACCATCCACTCCATATCCTGCGCCGCTGCCCAGTACTGGGACATCAGCTGGATGAAGTAGGTTGCCGGATAGGCAAGCGTCATGGTCACGGTGCCGGCTTCGTCGTCTGCCACGACCGCGTCCATCACGGCCTCGCAGACAGCCACATCGTCACCGCCGACCATATCCAGCAGGCCGCCATCGCCCTCTTCGCCGATCCCCCATGTGCCAAAGAAGGGGTCGAAGTACAGCCCCATCGGGCCGCCTGCGCCGAGGAAGTCCCACCCCAGCAGCAGGTTGCGATGGAAGTTATAGGCGATGTCATGCGGCTCGAGCGTGCCGCCAGCATGGAAGGTCACGCCTTCACGGATGGTGAAGGTGTAAACCAGCCCGTCAGGCGAGATGGTCCAGTCTGTCGCCAGCATCGGGACAAATTCCTCGACCGATTCACCCATCGGGAAGACCAGCCGGTCATAGGTCTGATTGAGGACCTGCATGGTCGCTGCGTCATAGGCAATCGCCGGGTCAAGCGACTCCGGCTCGCCGATCACCAGGTGGGTGAAGGTCTCCGGGTTCTTGAACTCAACCGAGTAGGACGGGAACTCGGCATTTGCGGCCTCGGCAGCCTGTCGGGCTTCTTCTGCAGCCTGCTGGGCTGCCTCCAGCTCGGCTTCAAGCTCAGCTAGCCGGTCTTCGTCCTCCCCGGATGCCTCGGCCTCGTCAAGCGCTGCCTGCGCATCGGCCAGTTCCTGCTCAAGCTCTGCTACCCGGGGATCAACCTCATCCTCTGCGGGGGCGCAGGCTACGGCCATCACTGCGACCAGCACCAGCATTGCCACTAAAAATATCCGTTTTGACATTATTTACTCCTCCTAGAGTTTATACAACAACCAGTAGATACTCAGTTACTGCTTCGTCCATTACACCTCCTTTTGCATACTGGCTTTCTGCCAGCTCTCCTCCGCAACAAAACAGGCAACACTGTGATCCGGAGCCAATTCCTTCAGCTCTGGCTCAGCGTGGAAACATCGCTCCATAACCTTTGGACAGCGTGTGCAGAAGTTGCAGCCCGCCGGAGGATTGGCCGGGCTGGGCACATCGCCCTCCAGGATAATGCGCTGGCGGGTCTCTTCAACAACTGGATCTGGCACCGGGATAGCAGACAGCAGCGACTGGGTGTAGGGGTGCATTGCGTTGTTATAGAGCGCCTCTACCCCGGACAGTTCAACAATCTTTCCCAGGTACATCACAGCCACCCGGTCGCAGATATGGCGCACCATGCTCAGGTCGTGCGTGATAAACAGGTAGGTCAGGCCAAGTTCATCCTGCAGGTCCTCCATCAGGTTGACAATCTGCGCCTGGATTGAAACATCCAGCGAGGTGATGGGCTCATCAGCAACGATGAAGGTGGGGTTCAGGGCCAGCGCACGCGCGATACCGATCCGCTGGCGCTGCCCGCCGGAGAACTCATGCGGGAAGCGGTTGGCGAACTGTGCATTCAGCCCTACGCGTTCCAGAAGCTCCTCGACGACCCGCCGCCGCTCTTCCCCATTCGCCACACCATGTATGACCAGGGGCTCTCGGACAATGGCACCAACCGTCATGCGCGGATTCAGCGACGAAAAGGGGTCCTGAAAGATGATCTGCATGCGGCTGGTCCGCTCACGCAGGTCGCGCCGTGGCAGTGTGGTGAGTTCCTCTCCTTCAAACTTCACCGTCCCTGCGGTGGGTTTATGAAGCTGGAGGATTGCCCGTCCCAGGGTTGTTTTTCCGCAGCCGCTTTCTCCTACAAGCCCCAGCGTCTCCCCTTTTTTAATCCTGAAAGAGACATCATCCACAGCTTGAGTCCAGCCCACTGTCCGCTTGAACACGCCACGGGTGATCGGGAAATACATCTTCAGGTTGTTGACTTCCATGATTGTCTGGTTGTCACTCATCGAACCACCTCAGGAGCAGCTTCGTGAACATTGACCCAGCAGGCAATCTGGTGCCTGGGGCCAATCGATTTCAGGGAAGGGTTTTCAGATAAACAACGCTCAACGGCGAACTGACAGCGCGGCGCAAAGGGACAGGCATTGGTTGGGTCAATCTGGTCCGGTGGGAGGCCTGCGATCGGGATCAGCCGCCTGCCAGCTGCCCGGCCCTTATCCACCCGGGGCAGGGACCGCAGCAGGCCCAGTGTGTAAGGATGGCTGGGATTGGCATAGAGCTCCTTGACCGGCGCGGTCTCAACAATATATCCGGCGTACATCACCAGGATGCGCTCCGCCAGCCCGGCGACAATGCCCAGGTCATGCGTGATCCAGATGATCGACATATTCAGCTCGGCCCGCAGCCGCTTCACCAGCTCAACGATCTGTGCCTGGATGGTTACGTCAAGGGCGGTGGTCGGCTCGTCAGCGATCAACAGCTTGGGCATGCATGACAGCGCCATTGCGATCATGGCCCGCTGCCTCATCCCGCCAGAAAACTCGTGAGGGTATGATTTCACTCGCTCCGCTGCATCAGAGATTCCTACCATATCCAGCAGTTCTACTACCCGTTCTTCGGCAGCTTTTTTGCTCATATTCAGGTGTTCGCGCAGCGGTTCAGCAATCTGGTAGCCAATCGTAAAAACAGGGTTCAGCGAGGTCATCGGGTCCTGGAAGATCATCGCGATCTCTGTTCCCCGCACATGCCTCATGGCATCCCTGGGCAGTTTCAGCAGGTCCCTTCCCTGGAAGGTTACCTCGCCCCGGACGATCTCTCCTGGTGGGGTGGGGATCAGCCGCATGATTGACAGCGCGTGGACGCTTTTACCACACCCACTCTCACCAACAACAGCAATCGTCTCGCCTTCGAACAGGTCGTAGGATATGCCATTTACTGCGAAGACAGTTCCGTCTTCGGTATGGAAACGAGTGGTCAGGTCTTTGACGCTCATTAACGGGGATTGATTGTTCATCGCTCCAGGTGCCTGCCTTTTCAGATTGGTACGCTGACGGACGCCCGGTAAGTGGGCTAACTAACGCCGATAGAATCCATGCAGCCAGAAAGCATGGCCCATCAGGCTACGTAAACAGCTTATAGCCTAAGCATTTTGGGGGGAGTACCTGAAAGTAGTATTTCGGGGTAATCTTGGGTTGAGGCGCACGGTCTGATCGAGGGTTTGCTTTGAGGAATTCAGACTATGGCAGTCAGCAACCCCTATTCGGCAACACCGCCTGTTTCCAGCCACCTGACCAGGAAACATATCAACACAACCGCCAACCAGGGTACGGCAATGAGGAGATAATCCCAGATATCAAGAGGGAGATCTCGCACGACCACCACAATGAGCGCCATCACGGTCAGCGCGGTGGTCACTCTCAGAATTGCCAACCAATTTTTCATGGTCTCAAATACCTCCAGCAAGTCGCCGGGCGGTTCTGTCGATCATGGTCAGGAATTAAAAGGCGCAAGGGCGAGGTGACCCCAGGCAATCACCTCGCCGTTGATACGATTAGAGATTGCCTGGCAGTACCCCGTGCGGTAATGCGGCGCCGGGGCTGCCTTCCATCTAAAAACTGCCGATTGCTGACACCTGGTCGTCATAGAGGGTAAAGATCGGTGACAGCCCGGACAGATCAAGCACCTCCGGCACCTTTTCGGAAGGCGCACACAGCACCAGCGTCCCGCCGCGTTCCCGGGCATGTTTGAACACTGTGACGCTCCCCACGCCTAAAGGCGCGGGGGCTTCTGAACCACGCTTGCGGCAACCCGCTGCGTTCTGGCTCACGGACACGTCCTGCCCGGTACTACAAATGTCGCCTGAGCCTATTCTGCTTCTGTGCGACAATTG
>JAFGNO010000026.1 GCA_016926985.1 Anaerolineae bacterium | reverse complement strand
GTAACCACCAGGCTGGCCTGGATTTGTCTGCTTCCGGGGGTCCCCAGGATGAAGGGTGATGTGATCATCCTTAAAGAAAAATACCTCGACCTCGCCATTGCGGTTGCCGATCGGCTGGTCAAGCCTATTGAGGCGGCAGAGGGGCGCTTTGTCCTGGTCATTGGCGGGGAATCCGGCAGCGGTAAGTCGGTGCTGGCGGCTGCGCTTGAGCAGGTGCTGGAGAGCCGGGGTATCCAGACAGTTGTCCTCCAGCAGGATGATTATTTTGTCCATCCTCCCCGCACCAATGACGCCGCCCGCCGTGCTGATATCAACTGGGTGGGCCTCCAGGAGGTGCGGCTCGACCTGCTGGATTCGCATCTGAAAGCAGCGCTGGAGGGCGCAGGCGCCTTTGTCAAGCCATTGGTGATCTATGGCGAAGATCGTATCACTGAGGAGACGATTGACCTCACAGGGATCAGGGTTGTGATCGCTGAGGGGACCTACGTCCTCTCGCTGAAACATGTCACTTACCGGATTTCCCTCGCCCGCACCTACCAGGAAACCCGCGATGCCCGCAGAAAGCGGGGGCGTGAACCCGTCGATCCCTTCATCGAGGATGTGCTGGCTATTGAGCATGAGATCATCACGTCTTATGCTGGCCTGGCCGATATGACCATTTCCCGCGATTATCAGATCAAGGATTGAGTTGTCTCCAATGTCAGAACGATTTCCCGTCAGTTACGCTGACTTTCACGATCGCTGGTCTGACCCTGAGCAGCGCAAGCAGAATATTGCTGCTTACACATCCGGTGAATGCTCGTTTATCCCCCACCTGCTCCCGGAACTGGCGGTAGCTCTGCCGGTTGTTGAGGTATTGAAAATACTGCGTGGCAGGCTTGACGACACGCTGGATCTGGCGCTCGACCCTCGCTATACGGACCCGGATCGGGCCTTCATTGATCTCCCGGTGGCTATCTGCTCCCCTGTGGTAGACGAGCCGGATGGAAACTGGCTCAAACGCAGCAAGATGGTCGGGATCAATGTGCGTACCGTCGGGTCGCACTGGCAGGTTGTCCATTACACACTTACACTGCCCGCTGCACAGGATTCCATCCAACTGCTGCCCATCTGGGAGCCGGGGGTGGTAGGCAGTCTCTACGGGATCAGCAGTTGGAACCTCAACCCGGAGTTCTTCAATGCCGAACTGGCGGAAACGATCCCCCACCTCGACACCACCGCTAAACAGCTGAAGGCGGCGATCAATATTCTCCATGCGCTCGGTAAAACCGTTGGCATGGACGTGATCCCTCACACCGACCGTTTCTCCGAGATCGCACTTGCCAACCCGCACTACTTTGAATGGCTGCAGCGGCAGGATATCTGTATCATTGACCACG
This sequence comes from Anaerolineae bacterium, assembly GCA_016926985.1. Classification (GTDB taxonomy): domain Bacteria; phylum Chloroflexota; class Anaerolineae; order Aggregatilineales; family UBA3940; genus JAFGNO01. Next base: position 2,151 of record JAFGNO010000026.1, on the reverse strand, counting down.
CGGCCAACCTGCATGAGGATGTGCAGGCTTGCATCTGGGCTTTCCTGCAGCAGTATGGCCCTGCGCTGTCTGGTGATGCTCTGCCAGGATCGGCTGATTTGCTCTTCAATAAAATATCGGAGATAGATCGCCTGCGCGTTCTCTTTGGCCTGCCGGATGATTTTGCCGGGCGCGCCCTGCGGCGTCGTGGGTTGGTCGCCCACCTGCATCGCTATGGCTATGAACCGGTCCCGGCGACAATGGCCCCACCATACCGCGGCATTGAGGTTGATCCGTTCCCTGAGGCATTGCGAATCGATGTCGATGGGCTGGTCTGGCGCGATTACCGCATCACCCATCCCGAACCGATGTCGCGGGTTTTTGGCCCGCTCGCCCGCTATAAGCTGTATGAGCGGCTGGACAACAACAAAAACTGGGAGATCGACTTCAGCCGCCCCCGTGAGGAAGTCTGGAACTATGTCTGCGAGAAATACACGGACGTGCAGCAGCGATTTGCCTTTGACTTTATGCGCGGCGATATGTCGCATGTCCAGATGCGCCCCGAAGGGGTGCCGGATACCATTGACCGCTACTACGATCTGCTGGGCGCGGTCAAGCAGTCGATTCGGGAACGGGGTACGCCCTACTTTGGCTACTTTGCCGAGTCGTTTCTGGCCCCTGCGGATGTGCTGGCCTATGGTGACGAGGTTGATCACCTGGAAGCTGCGCAGGCGGAGGTCACGCTCGGCGACCTCCAGTCAGCGGCGGTCGGGTCGCCGGAGTTCCTGCGCTCCTTCCGCCAGTATCTGGATTTAGCGGCTGTCCGGGCATTTGCCCCCAGCTTCACGGTCATGACCGCCGACAAAGATGACCCTCGCTTTGACCATTTCTATCTGAAGGGCAATGAAGTCCGGCTGTTTATCGCCCTCTTTCTGGGCGATATGCCTGCCTATATGGGCCTGGGTTTTGAGGCCCGCGATATCCACCACACCCCTGCGCCCAACGAGCACTATACCAAGCTGTATGTCTTTCGGGAATCGGATGGACCCAAGGCAACCACCGGCCCCTATATCTGGGGTAAAAACGGATTTCTCTATCACCAGATCACCCGCCTGAAGCTGTACCTGGAGCAGATTGACTACCTGAACACCATCGCCGGACAGCCCACACAGTGGCTTCTGCATCCCGACCCGGTCGCTGAGAAAAAGGTCATTGCCTGGACGCAGCAGAGAGATCATCCTGATTCCCTCTTCATTGCCAATACTGACTGCGACAACCCCGTGCGGAATTTTGCCCTGCCCGGCATTCCGGGATTATCAAGCCAGCCGGAGTGGGCGCTGGATTTCTCCACTTCAGGGGATATTACCGGTCACGACCAGGTGCTGCGCCACAATGGCATTCACTATAAGGTTGGCGCCATAGGGCCGGGTGAGGGGCGCGTCTACCGGGTCAAACCATAAACCCGGATAGCGGCTTTTGCCTAAACAATATAGTCCGCCGGTTCTCCCCAATTCTCAACTTTTCTATATCGCACCCGGTGTGAATTGAAATGGATCAGAATTGGGGCCTGATCGAGCGTTTTGTGCGCGTCATAGAGGGCGCGATCCCCATAGCGCAGGGCCTGCAGAACCTGGGACAGGTGTGACCGGAATATCCGGTATCGCCAGCCAGCAGGCCCAAAGTTCAATCCCCACCCACTCACGTGGCACAGCAGGTGTAAAGACAATTGTCCTTCATCCTCTTCCCGCCATTCAGCCAGCACTTCATCGCGCATCAGGCGTGTCTGGAAGTCTTTCAGCGCTTCCTGATCAAAGCCCGTGCCTACCGTCAGAAACAGGTCGCCGGTCTGGTCAGAATGGGTCAATGTGTACCGGCGCCCGGATAGTGGGGCAGTTGGTGATATATCGCCTTCGAATTTGACATGAAGCTTGTTGGGATTGAAAACAGCCATTGATCAGGCCCTGTCCAATTCGATATCAAACCGCCTGCCCAGCCAGAACTTCCGCCAGTTATTATTACTGGTCTGCAATGCAACAAAAACATACAAACAGGCAGTGAGATTGCCCAGCACAAGCAGAAGAACCACCCAGATCAATGAGCGGACCAGCGATTGCTCACGGAAGATGATCCAGCCCGCAAACAGCAAGAACCCGATATACACATCAACCAGCG
>JAFGNO010000182.1 GCA_016926985.1 Anaerolineae bacterium | reverse complement strand
TTTCACATCACCGCACCATCTGAAGATGGAGAGGGCAGCGCCAGGGCGATTCGGATCGCCATGGAGCAGGCCCAGATCACGGCCAAAGACCTGGACTACATCAATGCTCACGGCACAGGCACCCCGCTCAATGATGAGTCTGAAACGAGGGCCATTAAGAGGGCATTAGGAGAGCAGGCCTATCAGATTCCAATTAGCTCAACGAAGAGTATGACCGGCCATATGATGGGCGCAACAGGTGCATTAGAGTCCGTTTTCTGTCTCCAGGCTATCCGGGATAACGTGGTTCCTCCTACAATCAACTATGAGGAACCCGATGAGATTTGTGATTTGGATTACATTCCTAATGAAGCCCGCGAAATACCTGTCCAAACAGCAAGCACGCATGCATTTGGATTCGGCGGGCATAACGCTGTATTGATCTTCAAAGAATTCAATGGAAAATGAACGACCTGAAAACCTTTCAAGAAAGCAATAATCTGAAATTTAACGATCAATCACTATTACTACGCGCTCTCACCCATGCTTCCTACTTGAATGAGCATCCCAGGGATGGGTTAGAAGACAACGAACGGCTGGAATTCCTGGGCGATGCAGTTCTCGATTTTATCAGCGGGGAGCTGTTATATCACCGCTTCCCAGAAGCGCCAGAGGGATACCTCACCCGGCTGCGGGCTGCATTGGTGCGTACCGAGACACTGGCCGAGTTTGCCAAGCAGTGCGAGATCGGTGAGACGCTGCGACTGGGTCATGGTGAAGCTGAAAACGGCGGTCGAAACAGAAACGGCAACCTGTGCGCCGCGTTTGAAGCGGTCACGGGCGCACTGTACCTTGATCAAGGCGTTGAGGCTGTCCGAGAGTTTGTTTCACCTTTCTTCGAGAGTATACTGGAGGAAATCGTGCGGGACGAGCTTGACAAGGACCCAAAGAGCAAACTACAGGAATGGACTCAAGCCAATCTTGGCCTGACCCCAAGCTACCAGACCGTTGACAGCCAGGGGCCAGATCACCAAAAAATATTCACCGTTGCAGTATCTATAGGGGATAAGGTCTATGCACAAGGCATGGGAGCCAGCAAGCAAATCGCTGCCCAACAGGCCGCCGAACAAGCTTTAGAGATGCTCAGTGAATCAGGCGCTTAGCCCTCTCAAGCTCCTGATCACCGGCGGGAGCGGTAACCTGGGACGACCACTGTCCGATCTTTCCGCCCGGCATTGGCCGACAACCAGCACCTATTTCCACAATTCTAATGTTGGGGGCGGGACACCCATCCAGCTTGACATGCGTGACGCGGCTGCTGTCCATGATCTGGTCAGGCAAGTAGAACCCGACATTATTATCCATGCGGCGACCTCTGATCGCAGCGAGGATATGCCAAATACGATCCGGTCAGCCGCACAGCACATTGGTGAGACAGCAAAGGCCGTTCGAGCACGGTTGATCGCCCTGTCAACTGACGTGATCTTTGACGGCACTCAAGCCCCTTATGATGAGGACTCCCCCCCTACCCCGGTACATCCCTACGGCCAGGCAAAAGCCGATGCTGACCGTATTTTGCTGGATACTTGTGAGAACTGCCTGCTGGTTCGTACCAGTTTGATTTACGATCTTCACCCCAGCAATGAACAGATTCGCTGGATGCGATCTGCTATCAAAGCTGGGGAATCCATCTCATTGTTCGAAGACGAAATCCGGCAGCCCATCTGGTCGTGGAATCTGGCACAGGTGCTTATCGAACTGGCGGAACAGGACATCACCGGGATTCTTAACGTTGCCGGGCCAGAGCAGCTCAGCCGGTGGGCGTTTGGCAGCGTCCTGCTCAGAGCAATAGGCTACAACCCGGACAAAGTTGCCCGCCCCACACGAGCCGCAGAGATTGCCCCCAAGCGACCACGTAACTGCACGCTGGTATTAGATAAAGCGTTGGGTTTGCTCAAGACCCCGCTGGTACCGATCAGCGAGGCATTAGGCAATACATCGTGACAATACCTCGTCAGGGGCAAACACAACCATTTATTGGGGCCAGCCTGCTTCGATCACAACCAGACGGTGGTCAGATGCAACGCTATCAACCTGGCGGGCATCAATAGGTATCAGACCCTTTACCAGCACATAATCATGGCGGGAAGCCGGATTGTCTGAGGGGAAGGTAAAACCACGCTCGATACCCAACACCTGATCCGGATCGGAGAATCCCTGAAGAACCAACTGCTGATAGACAACATCATCAGGAGATGCAGCCAGATCGCCAACTATAACGACCGGAGAGGCATCACCTGACACACTGAGCAGCACCCCTAATTGCTCAAGGCGTTGGCTTTCTTCACCGGGAGCCAACCGCCCACCAACAACTGTTAGAGGTAAGCCTGGGGTTTGAATCAACGCCCGAATCACACCCAATCGCTCACCTGAACCGATCAAATACTCGCCACTCGACTCGGTGATCGGCCAGCGAGAAAGGATGGCTATCCCTTTCACCTGCTCGGCGGTCGGCCAAAAAACATGATTCATCTCCAATCGGCGGGCAATAAACTCGACCTGATCCGCACCAAAGCCAGCCGGACTCCCGGTATCCACTTCCTGCAAGACAACAATATCCGCCAGACCTGCCTCAATGGTGCGGGCGATTAAACCCAGTTGAAACACACCGTTCACATCATACCCCCCATTGATGTTATAGGTCGCTATCCGAACCGTATTCTGGGGTACATCTTCGTCACCAGAAAGAACAGGGGCACTGCTCAAAATCAAACTGAAAATGACCATCGGCGAAATGAATAACATCGGGATTCCCTTTGGAACCGGTGTGCTCGCCAGCCAGGGATCATCTTCTCGCTGCCAGATACGTATCGCTCCCAACAAAGCGGCGGCAGCAATCATTACCACAATCCCCTGATCGCGCAGGGCAGGAAGCACCCGCGCATATTCAAAAGTAAGGCTGTAGGCGTAAATCAAAACGACATATACTAACAGGCCAAAACTGATCGATTGGCCGACGTTCTCAACTTCCACCGGATCGGCTGGCCCAGGTATCCACCACAACGAGAGGACGGCCATGAACTGAGCAATGATCAGGGCAGCAGCCGCTACCAGACCGGAAAAGCGGTTCCCCACGACGATCATTAACAAAAACGCAAACAGCCACACCCATCCCCTTAACCAATCGTCAAAGGGCGCCAGCAGGCGCGATATGGATGCTCGAACAGGAGGCAGCAGCGCGGCCACCATTGCCAGCATCAACCAGGGAACCAACCCTTGAAATGGGATCCCGACCCAACGGGCAACAACATTTGGCATCCCTAACACCAGCATCTCAAGTGTAAAGAATGAGCCAAAGGCTAATCCACCCCAGGTTGAAAGAGAGGCTGGTTCATAGAGTTCATGGCGAGCGCCTCCGCGTGCCAGGCGGCTTATCAGAATGACCAATATGGACAAAATAACCTGAACAACAAACCAGGGGATACGAAGCTCAGAATTCGCCACCGGCACGTCAAACCAGATGCGGGCAGAAATGTCATAGGTATCATGAATACGGAGCAGCATATCAAGCGCGAAACCCACGACAATTGCCGATAACCAGGTTCGATAGTTAGCTCTGAGCAAAGTAATCAGGTAGACACTGCCCAGGCCCAGCAACGCAATGGCAGCGTAGTAGCGTATCAAGGGCTGCGGCAGCGATACGACAACCCGGCCAAGGGCCACAAGAATAGATATGATGCTCAACGTAGACGGCAAAGCCCGCCGTACACGGGGAGTAAACCAGCCCAGAGCCAGGGCTGCCACCAATGCGATATTCGCATACAACAATGGCATTTCAAGCCGTTTACTATCGATGGAAAAGCTTAACAAAGATATCAGGACGGCAAAGGCAATTCGGGCAGCCTGGATAAAAAACAATACTACCAGACTGCTCTCTATCAAGCGGAATACACGAACCGATTTCATATCGCTCTTTCTAACAAGCTTTCAGATGGCTATAATC
>JAFGNO010000025.1 GCA_016926985.1 Anaerolineae bacterium | reverse complement strand
GTTCCAATCTTACCCACTACGGCAGCCAACTCTCGCGCTCTGGCGCTTGCCGCTTAATCGAATGTCAAGATGTCTATAGACTCAACAGGTTGATGATAACATCAATTCCCAGCCTGTTGAGATTATAGCACACTCCGGGGGTCTTGTTGTGTGAATGGTGATTGCCTGAGGACTGCACCTTGCACCTGCGGGCTGGTTTAGTTATACTCTCGCTCGGTAAATGCATTTTACCTAATCTGACCGGCAGGCCCTCTCCGGCCTGTCAGGTGACTGAAAACAGGGAGATTTATCTAGAATGGCACTGACACAAGCGGAAAAGCAGGAAATCTTTGACGAGTTCGGTATCCACGAAAATGATACCGGCTCCACACAGGTGCAGGTTGCGATGCTCACCAAACGGATCAATCACCTGATTGAGCATCTGCGCATTCATAAGCACGATCAGCATACACGGCGTGGTCTTCTGAAACTGGTAGGTCATCGTCGGCGCTTGTTAGCTTATCTGCGCCAGACACAGCCTGAAGAGTATCGGCAGTTGATCCAACGACTGGGACTGCGCCGATAATCCAATAGTGCCAGGTGCGAGTAGAGCGATATTGAAAAGCTCTACTCGCTTACTGTTAGCGGGTTTGCCGGGGTGGCAGGAATTGGAACATGAAATCAAGATGCAACCGGCTTCATCTTGATGGCGAGTTCCAGTCCCTGACCTCCGGCTGATGGGCGGAATTGATCCCGACCCATTATTATAGTAGTTCTCCACGGAGGGTATTCAAATGGGAGAAAAGAAAACATATAAGATCATGGTCGGAGAGCGCGAGTTCACGCTTGAAACCGGCCATCTGGCCATGCAGGCAGGAGGGGCCGTCACCCTTCGCGAGGGTGATACCATGGTTATGGCTACAGCCACCATGTCAAAAACGGCCCGCGAGGGAATTGATTTCTTCCCGCTCAGCGTTGACCTGGAGGAGCGGCTTTACGCGGTTGGCCGTATTCCCGGAAGTTTCTTCCGCCGCGAAGGCCGTCCCAGCGTGGCGGCCATTCTGGTCGCCCGTATGACCGACAGGCCATTGCGCCCATTGTTCCCCAAAGAAATGCGCAATGAAGTCCAGGTTATCCTCTATCCCCTGTCTCACGATGGTGAGCACCAGCATGATATTCTGTCCATCAATGCCGCCAGCGCCGCGCTCCATATCTCGGACATCCCCTGGGGCGGTCCAATTGGGGCCGTTCGCGTAGGGATTGTCGATGACCAGTTTGTGATCAATCCAACCTATGAACAGCTGGGTCGCTCCCGGCTTGACCTGAAGATGGCCGGAACAGCAGATGCCATCCTGATGGTGGAATGCGCCGCCAACGAGGTGGATGAGGAGACCATGCTGACCGCGCTGGACTATGGTCACCAGGCCATGCAGCCGTTCATTCAACTACAGGAGCACATTCGCAACCAGATTGGCAAGCCTAAAGCTGAGGCGACGATGACCACGTTTGATGCTGACCTTGACGTGTCAGTTCGCCAGCGTGTTGAGGCGCGCATCTCAGAGATCATCCGCGATTACTACGATCAGGATGAACGTCGTGCTGAACTGGAAGACCTGCGGGAGCGTGTGGGTATTGAGTATGCTGATCCCGAAGATGAACGGCTGGAAGAGCAGGCAGCAATGATTAACCGGGTGATTGGGGATGTTTTCAAAGAGCAAACCCGCAGCCGGATCCTGCATGAAGGAATCCGCCCGGATGGGCGTGATACGACCACCATCCGCGAGCTTTCGTCGGCTGTCGATATTACTCCCCGCGCCCACGGTTCTGGACTGTTCCAGCGGGGCCTGACACAGGTGTTGAGCCTTGTCACGCTGGGCACCCCGCGTGACTCACAGGAGCTTGATGGGCTTGAGCCGGTGGATCGCAAACGCTATCTGCATCACTACAACTTCCCGCCGTTCAGCACCGGTGAAACCTGGTTCCTCAGGGGGCCTAAGCGCCGCGAGATCGGGCATGGGATGCTGGGTGAAAATGCGCTGCTGCCAGTCCTGCCGGAGGAAGATGATTTCCCCTATACCATTCGGGTGGTCAGCGAGGTGCTGAGTTCAAACGGCTCAACCTCGCAAGCGGCCATTTGTGCAAGCACGCTGGCGCTGATGGCAGCCGGTGTGCCGATCCGCAGGCCGGTTGCTGGCATTGCGATGGGCCTGATCACAGACGGGGAGAAATCCGCCATTCTGACCGACATCCAGGGCCTTGAAGACCATCTTGGAGACATGGATTTCAAAGTTGCTGGGACGCATGATGGAATCACTGCCCTTCAGATGGATATCAAGATCAAGGGACTGTCTCGCGATATCATGGGCCAGGCGCTGGAACAGGCCCGGGTAGCCCGTCTTCAGATTCTGGATGTGATGACTCAGGCAATTCCTGAGCCCCGTGCAGAGCTGAGTCCTTATGCCCCGCGTATCATCACAATCTACATCAACCCGGATAAGATTCGCAGCGTGATTGGCAAAGGCGGCGAGACAATCCGCGCCATCCAGTCTGAAACAGGTACCCGGATTGATATTGAGGATGACGGCACAATCTACATCGCTGCTGTAAGTGGGGAAGGGGCCCAGCAGGCGCAGGCACGCATAGAGGCGCTTACTGAAGAGGTCGAAGAGGGGCGCATCTACACCGGGCGGGTTGTCCGCGTTGAGGATTATGGTGCCTTTGTGGAACTGCTCCCCGGTC
>JAFGNO010000181.1 GCA_016926985.1 Anaerolineae bacterium | reverse complement strand
CTACTCACAGCGTTTACCTCGCTCAGCACCCTGGCGGCAGTGCAACTATCGCGAAATCCGACCTGGCGACGCGGCCTTCTACTCACTCTTGTGCTGACCGGCGCCTACATGACAAAAATTATCTCCATGCCTTTTTTCCTGGTACCGATTGCTGCAGCACTGCTACTTTGCCGCAATCGACAGGATGCAGTGAAAACCGTCCTTTATGGGATGCTTGCTGTTGCCATCACACTGGGCATAGCAGCAATTTTATACGATGTGGCAGCCAAAGATGGAATCATCCCGCTGGAACATGACAGCGCCAGCATGGACAAGCTTAAAATAGTCCGGCTGATCACGCTGGACCCCGAAACACTGTATGCCCTCAAAAGGGACATCATTGGTTATTCCAATATCATGTTCGACTATTTACAGCCGGTACCCGTTGTACTGGCAGTCATTGCGCTCGTCGGGGCTGTTCTCGGGACAAAAAGACGGGAGATTATCTACCTGCTGATCCCTATAGTGGCCTCAGGGGCAGCACCTATGCTCATCGACCGGTTTCTTTATGTGCTACCAACCCGCTACCTGATGCCTTCTTATGCCCTGATTGTCGTGCTCATCGCTCTCTCATTTTCAACGATGTCGGCTCTGATCCGCCGGCCGTCCCCCCGATTATCACCCTATCTCGGGATTGCCATTGGACTATTTGTTGCCGTGTCGTTTGCCTGGTTTGGTGTCCAGGTCATTATTGAACCACGCACCGCGCCGCTCACGCCCGCCGACCGTGCCTTGTATATCGAGCAGGTTTCTGCCGGTTACGCCCATGTCGATGTGGCGCGTGATCTGCTGGCAGAGTGGGAAACCAACCCCGATCAGCGGATCAACCTGGTCTCACCCATTGTTGCCCCTCAGCATATATGGGTATACCTGGGGCCAGAAACCGGCGAGTTTGCGCGGTTCCGTTACGGGGATGAAAAGATGCCAACCACAATTGCAGAATGGCTGGTCAATGGAGACCGCGTTTTCTTTGTGGAGGCCGCATACTGGACAGAACTACCAGAAACACCCTATGGCGCACAGCTTGAACTGGTCAAGGAATATGAGGACCAGGGTATCGAGCTGACGCTCTATGAGGTCGTCGGTGCTGTCGATGAGATGGCTGAGATTGCGTATGAGCTTCAGACGCCACCAGATAACCTGCTCACGGGGGAATTGCTAAGTCTGATCCATGAACTTGCTGCTGCCCATGGCGAGGAACAGCTGGTCTATATCTGGCCCGGGCACTTCAGGCCACTAATCGAAGAAAGCACAGGTCCGATGATTGCTCCGCTGCAACTGACAACGTGGCCCCCTACCCCGGAAGATGCCGCGAACATCACAGACATGTATCTGAGCGAAACCAGCCGCGAGATCGTCAGTCTGGTAGTGGTCAAGCCCTGGTTGTCCGATCCAGACAACACCATCCGGCTTGCCTTCAACTCCTATTTATACCGCCTGGGTGAAAAATGGAGTGAACAGTGTCATTCGATCACATTTGCTGCCATCAATCAGGCTGCATCATGGCGCGACCTGAATGCCGCATTTGAAAATGCCATTTTCCTGGATACGGTTTCCATCGCTGACAGTGATTATCAACCGGGGGGCGCAATCGGAATCGGCCTCTCCTGGCACGTCAATGACCCGGTGATGGACTCGTTTGCCGTGTATACCCACCTGCTGGATGCAGACAACTCCATTATTGCCCAAAACGATTATGTGCCTGGAGGCGGGCTCCTGCCAATGACCTCCTGGGTGCCGGGTGAAATTATCCATGATCAAGTTGCGCTCCAACTGCCGGATACGATTGGAGCAGGAACCTATACCATCATCAGCGGTGTTTACCATCCTGACTACAATATCAGGCTCCCGGTTACAGCTGGTGAAGAAACAGGGCCAGATTATGTAGTGCTGGGCAGAATTACAATCACCACCCAAGATCAGTAACCGGCAGGAGACAGATATGCGAGCCGAATTAGTAACCATCGGGACCGAACTCCTGCTGGGCGAGATAGATGATACAAATGCCACCTATATTGCCCGGCAATTGAGCGAGATAGGCCTTGATCTGATATACCGCACAACCGTCGGAGACAATGAGCAACGGATTGCAGAAGCCATCGCCATCGCCCTGAACCGGGTGGATATTGTCATCACAACCGGGGGGCTTGGCCCAACTATTGATGATAAAACACGGGAAGGGATCGCGGCAGCAACAGGCAGAAGACTGGTCTTTGATCCCGATTTGCTTGACCAGATAGCCAGCCGTTTTGTCCGGTTCAATGTAAGCATGAGCGATAACAACCGAAAACAGGCCTACATTCCGGAAGGAGCCGTGCCAATCGAGAATGCCGTTGGTACAGCACCAATCTTTGTCCTGTCGACGGAACAAGGCACGGTCATGGTGCTTCCCGGCGTTCCTCGCGAGATGAAACACCTGCTCCATACCGAGTTGATCCCTCTGATTGAACGGCAATCAGGCCGGCGAGCAACAATCCACAGCCTGACGCTCCGAACCGCAGGGATCGGGGAAAGCCAGATTGATGATCTCATCGGCGATTTGATGACGGCTTCTAACCCGACAATTGGATTGGCCGCCCACACCGGGCAAACAGACATCCGTATCACAGCAAAAGCCGGGACAGTAGAACTGGCAAAGCAGTTGATAGCCCCAGTTGAAAAGGAAATCCGGAGCCGCCTGGGTACCTGGATTTACGCGGATGGCGATGCGCTGATTGAGGAAGTTGTAGCCAAGCTCCTTGTTCAAAATGACATTCGAGTGGGTGTAATCGAACATGGCTCCGGGGGCATTCTCTGTGAGCGCCTGCAAAGATCACTGGGCAACAGCCATCACCTGGTTACCTGTCTTGCAGATGTGCCAGGCATAAACCTTCGCCTATTAACAGGATTGACGTTTGAAGAAATGACAATCCAGAGTGCCAAGCGCGCCCGGGATGAGGCCAACGCGGACTATGGGCTGGCGCTGCTGGCAAGGACCCACGACCAAAATGCTGAGGATAATGATACAGGTACGGCTCTGGCGGTTGTATCGGATAACAGCAGGACTGCTCATACCTACAGGTGGATGAAATACAGAACAGATGCCGACATCTGGCTCTCAACCCATGCACTTGCGCAACTGCGCAGGATGATCCTGAAATCCAAAGAGGGAAAGCACAGTTGAGGATTAACTG
>JAFGNO010000024.1 GCA_016926985.1 Anaerolineae bacterium | reverse complement strand
GGGCTGGAAATCATGGAAGCCTTACGAGGGCATACGTCAGGGTTTGCGGTACCCACCTATGTCATCGACGCACCTGGTGGCGGCGGAAAAATCCCGGTGATGCCCAATTATCATATCAGCCAGGGGCCGGGCAGGATTGTGCTGCGTAACTATGAAGGATTTGTAACAACCTACAGAGAACCAGATGAGGCCTATACGCGCGACCTGGAGCACCAGCTCAGCTATCTCGATGAAGAACCCCACATTTATATGGAATCGGATGTGCAGATGGGCGTGTCGGGCCTGTCCTCCGGGCAGCACCTGACCATCAAGCCGGAAGGCTTTGACGATGTGCACCGCCGGGGCCGAGAAGGGGATGCTGAAAAGCGCGGCAGGCGTAATTTCTGGGATGATTATTCCTGAAATCTGCTGATTGAAAAAACACCCCTGTATGCAAATCAGGGGTGTTTTTTTCTGCCCTGCCAGCAGGAACCGGCGGGGCTGCTTCACTGGCTGGCAGCCAGACCTTGCGGTATCTTATGAATAACAGGCTATAAGCCATGCCCCATTACTTATTGAAAAGATGAAGGGTCAATGTTTAAGAACTTGCTGAATGCATTAGCCGGTAATCCTTACGAACGCGAGATAAACCGGTACCGTGAGATTGTGGAAGAGATCAATGCGCTTGAGCCGGACATGCAGTCCCGCTCAGTTGACGATTTGAGAGCCTTAACCGAATCGTTAAAGGCCCATGTCCACCAGGCCCTGGATGGAATCGATAACCCTGAGGAGCGAAAAGCGGCCCGCCGGGCGGTTCTGGAGGAGATTCTGCCGGAAGCTTTCGCGGCTGTCCGTGAAGCCTCTGTCCGGACAATTGGCCTCCGCCATTTTGATGTGCAGATGATTGGCGGCATTGTGCTGCATGAAGGCAAAATCGCCGAGATGAAGACCGGCGAGGGCAAGACCCTGGTCGCCTCTCTGCCCCTCTATTTGAACGCGCTGACAGGTGAGGGTGCCCACCTGGTGACGGTCAATGACTACCTGGCGCGCCGTGACGGCGGATGGATGGGACCTATTTTCCATCTGCTGGGCTTGAGCACCGGTGTGATCGGCAAAGAACAATATTCAGCTATCTACGATCCGGGATATGTCGATCCCGGCGGCGATCTTGAGGACGAGCGGCTGGTCCACTGGCGCTCCACGCTGCGCAAAGAATGCTATCAAGCCGATATAACCTATGGAACAGCTGCCGAGTTTGGATTTGACTACCTGCGCGATAATACGACAGTTGACCCATCCCGACTTGTCCAGCGCGAGCATATTTACGTCATTGTTGACGAGGTTGACTCGGTCTTGATTGACGGGGCCCGGACACCACTGATCATCTCTGGCCCGGCGGGTCTGCCTTCCAGCCAGTATCAGCGTTTTGCAGAAATCATCGAAAAAAGCCGCCTGCGCCGTAATACCACCGATCTTGAGGTTGAAGAACCCGATGGGGATTATGTTTATGACGACCGCACACAATCCGTATCCCTGACCGACCGGGGCACCGAAAAAATCGAGCGCCAGTTAGCAGAAATCAACCTGGAGGCGGGTGAAAGCCTCTACGATCCCCAGTATTACGAACTGGTCCACTACCTCGAAAATGCCCTGAAAGCGAAATATGTATTCAAACGCGATAAGGACTATATGGTGCAGAATGAACGGGTGATCCTGATTGACCAATCGACCGGGCGCCCCATGCCTTCGCGCCGTTACAGTGAAGGCCTGCACCAGGCCATCGAGGCCAAGGAAGGTGTGCAGGTTCGCCGCGAAGATGTGACCATTGCCACCATTACCGTTCAGAACTACTTTCGCATGTACAGCAAGCTCTCCGGCATGACCGGCACTGCTCTGACCCAATCAGAGGAGTTTGACGAGGTTTACGGGCTGGATGTAATCGCCATTCCTACCAATGTGGAATACCGGGCCAATATTGGCGACCTGGCTACGCAAAAGGGAAAGGTAATTGATATTCTTCCCTCTCTGGTATCCCAGGATATCGATGAAAATGTCTCCATGATCGGCTACCTGGATCCTGAGAAGGGAGATGATCCGCTGTTTTTCAAACGAGTGGACTTCCCCGACCAGGTCTTTCAAAATATCAACGGAAAATTCGAAGCGGTTACCCGCGAAATCGCTTATACCTGTGAGAGCGGGAGACCGGTGCTGGTAGGCACAGGCTCAGTTGAGGCATCAGAGGAATTGAGCAAGAAGCTCAAGAAGATCGGGCTGCCACACGAAATCCTCAACGCTAAAAACCACCAGCGAGAGGCGCTCATTATTGCACAGGCAGGACGCCCCGGCGCAATCACTATCTCAACCAGCATGGCCGGGCGTGGTACGGACATCCTCCTGGGAGGAAATCCAGAGGGCCTGGCGGCAAAATACCTTGCCGATCATCTCTTTGATGCCGGGGCCTTCACTCAGCTTGTCACCGAAGTTATTGCCGGCAATGAAATGGCCGCGCACGATCTGGCCAATTCTCATCCATCCATGGATTCCCGCCTGGTTGAGTGGGTTATCGCTGCAAACGTAGACCTGGTGCGTAAATCCAGCGTGGATGATGTGCTGGGAACAGTCACTGAGGAAATCCGCCAGGACCCGGCCTACAGCAGCCTCAAATACGAAGTGCTGGGCCAGATTATCCAGCAGATCGATCTGTCCAATATCGATCCCGGACGTCTTGACCGCGCCCGAAAAATCGCGGAAGAGGCTGGCGTTCCGCTGTCCATCATACCCGATATCCATTACCGCCTGAACGAATACCGGTCATTGAGCGGTTTAATGGGGCAGCAGGGGCTGGTGGACACGCTTTCCCGCCGCCTGTTTGAGAAACACTATAACGCCCGCGCCGCACTCATCCGGGCGGTTCTCTCAAACAATCTCGACGAGGCCCGGCGTATTACAGAGGAAATCCCGGCGCTTCCTGCCACCCTGATAGATGCCATCCAGGCACTTCGGAATGACTGCCGCAAGGATCGTGAGGCCGTATGGAGAAAAGGCGGTCTGCATGTCATCGGGACAGAACGGCATGAAGCCCGCCGAATTGACGATCAGCTGCGTGGGCGCGCTGCCCGCCAGGGCGACCCTGGTTCGTCCCGTTTCTACCTTTCACTTGAAGATGACCTGATGCTGCGGTTTGGCGGCGAGAGGACCAAGCGCATCATGGAGCGGCTCAATATTCCAGAGGATATCCCCATTGCTGCAAATATCCTTTCTAACGCCATTGAGCAGTCCCAATCCCGTTTTGAGAGCTATTACTTTGATATCCGCAAAAACCTGGTTGAATACGACGAAGCAGTCAATCGCCAGCGCGAGATTGTCTACCAGGAACGCACGGCAATCCTGACCGGTGATGTCAGCGAGCTTGATTCACTTGTCCGCCGCTTCATTGAGCAGGGGCTTGAACGACAAATCATCCGCCTGCGAGAAAACTACGAAGCATGGGCAATGGATGAGATTCAGACAGTCATGACCGATTTCTCTAACTTTGAGACCGGCGAGGTGAATACCAGGGGCGCCGTCCAACGAGTTCTCCCCCTGATCTCACGTCCTTCGCCAGAGCAGCTTCAAGCGCTGCTTGAAATATCAGACAGCGACGAGTTGGTCGAGCAGTTACACGACCTGGTACTGGACGGGATTGAGGAAGGGCACAACCTGCGCATGTTATATGCGGAATTAAATCGTATTGTGCCCCTATGGCCCGTATTGCCAGGGGTCTCAGCGCAGGGTATAGAAGGCTGGGAGGCATTTGTTGCCCATCTACAGCAGGCTGTTGAGCGATATGCTGGCTACCGGCGAACTGACTATCCAGAAGCTTCCTGGGAAACTGTATCTGCTGCTCTTGAGAAAGCGCGGCGGAACTTCCTCGCCAGCACAGCTTCGGGCGCCCCCCTGAAAACTGCCCAGCCCCTTCTGCAGACAGACTTGAGCAATATCCTGGGCGAAGTATTCCTTGTCATTCTCAACGAACTGGAGACAGATGAGCTTCTTGAGGCGATTCTTGTCCGGGTTGACGAACTGCTTTTGGCTGCACGCCGGGGTTCGGAAGGCCAAGGAAGCCCTGCATCATCCGGGGACGCAGCGCCCCCACCCGACGATCTCGTCTACCAGGCCGAACAACGCCTGTTCGGAATCGGCTCTGAGGAGATGCTGCGCTATGAGCGCGCCCTGATGCTCTCGGTGATTGATGCGGAGTGGCGACAATATCTCCTTGCCATTGACGATCTTCGGCAGGGCGTTGGGCTGGAGGCTTTCGGGCAGCGAGACCCAAAAATTGAGTTCAAACGCCGCGCATTTGAAATGTTTGATAAGCTCCGTGAAGACGTTGAAGAAGGGATTGCCAGGCGGTTCTTCAATGAAATTCCTTACCATCGGCGGGTGATCGAAGCGCAACAGCAGCAGGAGCAGCGGCTTGATAACCTCGCCCGCCTGGGATATCGGGTGGAACGAAAGGTAACACAAACCAGGGAAGGACAGCAGCGCGTTGCTCAGACTGTGCATAAAGACCTGTGGAGCAATGTGGGACGCAACGATCCCTGCCCCTGTGGAAGTGGGAAAAAATTCAAAGACTGCCATTATCGCCAGATACAAAAACAACAGGACACCGTTTCGCAGGAACAGGTCAGAAAAGGAAGCAGCAGGCGTCGGCGCAGACGGTAAAATCGGGTAAACACACAGCATATCTGTTCCTCTACTCCTGTTTGGAAAACCGAATCAACAGGTGGGCTGTAGCATATCGCTGGCATGAGAAGTCAGAATCGCTATACTTGTAAAAATGCGTGATCGTTTAATAACGCCCAAACAAGGAAGACCACATGGATTATCGACATAATAATCCGACTCAGGATGACGTCGACCCGTTATATGCTTACCTGAAGCCTCTCCCCAAGATCGAATTGCACCGTCATCTTGAAGGCTCCTTGCGGCTGGGAACAATGGCTGATATAGCACGGGAGTATCACCTTGATCTGCCCGGCTATGAGGTAGAGCAGTTCCGCAATCTTGTCCAGATGATGCCGGATGATCCCCCCACTGCTGATATGTTCATTTCCAAGTTTGGGACGCTGCGAAAATTCTACCGCTCACCGGAGATCATCCAACGCGTTGCTTACGAGGCAGTTATTGATGCCGCGCTGGACAATGTCATTTATCTTGAACTGCGCTTCACTCCTATCGCGCTGGGCCGCATCAAGCGATATCCCCTGACTGATGTCACCGACTGGGTTATCAGCGCCGTGGATCAGGCCAAAGCAGAAGCTGGCATAGATGTTGGTCTGATTATCAGCATGAACCGGCATGAAAGCGTTGAGCTGGGCGATAAGTTCGTCGATATCGCCATAGATAATCAGGATCGCGGTATTGTTGGCATTGACCTGGCCGGCGCCGAGAACCATTACCCCGGCAAGCCCTTTGAGCGCGTATTTAGAAAGGCCCATGAGGCCGGGTTGAACGTCACCATTCATGCTGGTGAATGGGCCGGACCAGAAAGCGTGCTCGAAGCCATTCACGTTCTTGGCGCGCAGCGATTGGGGCACGGCGTCCGCATCATTGAAGCCCCGGACGTCATGGCCCTGGTACGTGACCGGGGGATTGCGCTTGAGGTCTGCCCGACCAGCAATCTCCAGTCCGGGGTAACCCCTGCCTTAGAAAAACATCCCTTACCTTACTTATATGCGGAAGGGCTGCTGACAACACTCAACACCGATGACCCCGGGGTCAGCGGTATTGATCTCACAGATGAATATGTTGTTGCCATGAGACACTTTGATTTCTCACTCCAGGACATCAAGCAGCATGTTTTAAACGCGGCCCAGGTCGCATTTCTGGCGGAGGCAGCGCGGCAGAGCCTGGCAGATCGCCTTTCTGCCGCTTACGATCTGGTTGAAGGGACAGCCTGAACAGGCTTAGGATGTTGAGACAGGACTGGTAGGAGGGCTGCGCAGTCGCAGGCCTCTTTTTGTGTATTGGCCGGGGGAAATGTCAGAATCCGATCTGGAAAAACGCTTTACTGAAGCCCGCCAGAAAATGGTGCGCCAGCAGGTTAAACGGCGCGGCATCACCCACCCACTGGTGCTGGCTGCAATGGAAACCGTGCCCAGGCACCATTTTATCTCGCCCGATCTACAGTATGCTGCCTATGACGATGGGCCGCTTCCCATTGGTTCCCGGCAAACCATTTCGCAACCCTATATTGTCGCATTGATGACCCAGCTTCTCAATCCTGAGCCGGATTTCCGGGTGCTGGATGTTGGCACCGGATCCGGCTATCAGGCAGCCATTCTCGCCGAGATCGTAAACGAGGTAATTGGCATCGAACGCATTCCGGAGCTGGCCGAGCAAGCCAAAGAGCGACTTCAGCGTCTGGGCTATCAGAATGTCACCGTTCACATTGCAGACGGAAGCATGGGATATGCGCCAGATGCCCCCTATGATGGCATCGTAGTCGGGGCCGCGGCTCCGGCAGTTCCGGAACCCCTGATTATGCAGCTTGCCATTGGTGGGCGGATGATTATCCCTGTAGGTTCCAGTTTTGAGCAGGTAATCCAGCGCGTGACCCGGAAATCGGGATCGGAAATCCAGGTAGAATACCTGACCCCGGTGCGGTTTGTCCCACTGATCGGTAAGAAAGGCTACGACCGCGACTGGCTCTGACAGTCAGATGTTAAAACGGATGGTCACCACATCACAGTCTTGAAGAACGTAGTTTCTACCTTCCAGGCGCAGCTTGCCCGCCTGGCGTGCTTCAGCCCAGCCCTCCAGTTCCAGCAGGTCTTTACAGGAAATGATCTCGGCGCGGATAAACCCACGCTGCAAATCAGTGTGTATTGTCCCCGCAGCTTCAAGAGCCGTAGCCCCCACCTTTGTTGTCCAGGCGCGGACCTCATCATCACCCACAGTATAGAATGTGCGGACGTCCAACAGGCTGTATGATTCCCGGATAATGCGGTCCTTCACCGGTTCACTGATGTTGTACTCCTTGCGAAACAGCGCCGCTTCCTCCGGGTCAAGCTGGTCAATCTCTGCCTCGATCTTCCCCTGAATGGCCATAACCGGAACCCCACTATGGGCCTGTACAACTTTATCAGGCGCAAGGGTAATCTCATCTCCATAATTTACCAGAATCAACTTGGGCTTTAAGCTGAGAAACCCATACCCGCGCACGGCGTGCCGGTCAGCATCCGGCAGGTCAATTGCACGAAGCGGTTGTTCACCCTCAAGTGTTTTTTGAAGGACCTCAAAAAGCGCCAACTCCCTGGCATTTTCAGCCCGGTTTTTCCCTTTGGACATCTCATCAGTCAGGCGGGCAACCCGGTTCTCAACAGTTATCAGGTCAGCCAGGATAAACTCGGTTTCCAACAGGTCATGGTCGCGCTGTGGATCAATCGTCTCTTCCGTGTGGGGGACTGCCGGATCCTCAAAAGCCCGGATGACATGGATAAACGCATCCATCTGGCTGAGTTCATTCCGAAACGGCCCGCTCAACCCCCCCGCACTGATGCCTTTTTTCAGACCACCAATATCCGCATAGGTCACTTTGGCATAGACTTTCTTGCCCCGCTGGAACAGGGTATGCAGCGAATCAAGCTGCGGGTCAGGCACTTCAACAACAGCAACCTGGACATCCAGCTTGCCGGGAGCTGCAGAACTGGTCAATTTATGCTGGTCTGTCAGCGTGTTGAAAATGGTGGTCTTCCCGCTCATCGGAAGACCCATAAAGCCCAGCTTCATGGTCTCAGAAACCTCCAGCAATGCAAAAAGCGCCGGACACCTTCGATTTCAGTCGATGGAGGAAGGCGCAGGGAAAAGGGCTTCCAGCCAGTAGTAGTTGACCTCTTGCTCTCCATTGATTTAAAGGCCCAGCGACTCGGCGGCCTGCTCACAAAGGCTTTCTCCCCCAGCATTCATCCAGTCAAGCAGAGTTGGGCTTTGTTGAAACCCGCGCTCAGCTTCTTCATATATCCCACTTCCCCAGAACTGGTAAATCTGGGCTTCCTGCGGCCAATCTGCCGGGGAGATCCGCAGGATTTCCGGGCCGGCTTCGTAAGCAGCCAGTGCCAGCCCCAGATCACTATTGGCCAAAAGATACAGAGTCTCAAAGTAACTCAAAGCGACGCGGGCGTTTCCCTCAGGGTCGGTAAGATCAACACTACCATCTACCATGTCAGGCAAAACCTGGAACAGTCCAATAGCGCCGGTTTCAGAGACGACCGACGGGCTGCCACAGGATTCAATCTGAATGATGGTGGCTATCATATTGGGCCTGATCCGGTATTGAAGCGACCATCGTCCTATTGACTCCTCCCAGTATTGCACGCTCACTGAAAACAGAGGGGACACATCGAGATTCCAGTCTGGAGTTGACAGGCTGGTTGGCTCCGGCGTATTTATACCTTCCACAACGAAAACCTGCTCGATGGGGAGCGCAGTTGCTTCCTGCTCAGCTTCTGACTGATCGCCTGCCCGGCGGAAGACGATGGCAGACAGTTCGGATGCAAATACCAGAAAAACCGCAACCAGCAAAACAGACGCCAATCCAATGATGGGCCATCGAAGCCGGAACAGGAGCGTGCGCTGACTGGCGCGCCCGGACACCTGTGATTTCGGGGGGGTTGACGGCTGATCATCCGCATAAAAGTCGGGATAGTCGGGTTCATTCAACACGCGCCATCCCACTACGGGAGACTCGTCATGGGTTTCTTCGTGATGATAGGATTCCGCATAGTCCCGCGGTTTATCAGGCATAGGCACCCTTGAGTGGTTGATTCACGCAGATTATACCAAAGCGCAGGGTATGTGGATACCGATCAACTGCCCTTCTTACGTTGTTCGATGTCTTCTTTGGCCAGTTCGAGAAGAAAAGCTCGATCCGCTTCACTCAGTGAGGCCGAGAGCAGCAGGTCTGGGCGGCGCTCCCAGGTACGACGAAGGGATTGCTCCCGCCGCCAGGCAGCAATCCTGGCTGCATGGCCCGAGAGCAGCACATCTGGCACCTGCATACCGCGATATTCAGGGGGACGCGTGTAATGAGGATGCTCCAGCAGCCCGGTGGTATGGCTGTCCTCTGCTGCACCGGTCGGGTCCCCAAGCACGCCTGGCTGCAGCCGGGTGACAGCATCAATGATAATCATCGCGGCCAGCTCACCGCCGGTCAGCACAAAATCGCCGACAGAGATCTCATCGGTGACAACCGTCTCGCGGACGCGCTCATCAACGCCCTCGTAATGCCCGCATATCAACGCAAATCCCGGTTTTTCTGCCAGTTCCTCAGCCAGGCGCTGGTTGAAAACCCTACCCTGAGGGCTGAGCAGGATGACCGGTATACCCTGCGGCACAACAGCCTCGACTGCTGCTATCAGCGGTTCGGGCTTCATGATCATCCCACCTCCCCCGCCGTAAGGGGGAGCATCAGCAACCCGGTGTTTATCCGTGGTATAGTCGCGAATATTATGCAGTGATATGACTAGCTGCTCCTGCTCCTGTGCCCGCTTGAGCATTGAGCAGGTCATGGGCCCGGCAAACATCTCCGGGAAAAGTGTGAAAACGTCGATACAAACAGCCACAGTTATGGCTCCTGAGCAACCCGCCACCTGTCAAAGCGCAGCGAGCCGCCATACAGGGGATAAACCTCCAGTTTTGGACTGAAGACCACAGCCCGCGCAAAGTGGTAAAGGGGAATCACCGGGAACTCGCCATATGCGCCAAAAAGGTCATCTTCCAACTCGTCAAATGCCAGCACCCTGGCTGCAGGACTCAGGAGAGTCAGTGTTTCAGAGAGGGTGCTGTCCAGCAATCCGCACGGGCGCCTCTGGTTGAGATAGGATTCTGGAAACCGCTCGCGGCATCCCAGAATATCACCCATCCAGTGAAAAGCATCCGGATAATCTCCCTGCCAACCGAGAAAGATCATCCCTGGTCGGGGCGATTCGGGTTCTGAAGAAGGCGTCTGGAGCATTGTTAACACATCAAACAGCGGTTGTTGTTCAATCCTGAACTGACCGGGACAGTTCAGGGTTCGCACCCATGTTCCCACTAATTCATAGGCCAGATCATTTGCCAGCTGCGTGGAATCATCAACCAGAAGCGTCAGGATCGGCATCCCCCGGCAGTTGGCAAAACCTGCCCTTGCCAGCGCATCGCGGGCAGCATCCGGGTCATAATACACCAATTCGGACGGGTCATAGGGGGATGTCCCGGCAGTTCCAGGAGGGATGAGGGATAGCGCCGGAATCGCCGTGATCGCGTGCCGCGCCAGAACAGTGTCAACCAGGGTTTCGCGATCTACCGCCAGTCCCAACGCTCGCCTCACACCGGCAATAGACAATGGATAGGTATCATACGATAGCGCCAGGAACATTGTAGCGGGTTGGGCCAGCCGCCGATAAGTCAGATCGCCGGCTGGCAGGAGCGAGACCAGGTCTTGTGGCACCACCGCCAGATCATACAGGCTGTCAGGCCACGATACGAGGTTATCCATATGCGAATCAAAGGCAATCCGAATGATATCCACGTTACCAGAGCGTTCCAGCGGCCAGAAGGGATTAGCCTGCAGGGTTAGGGCGCTGTCCAACAGGCTGTCCGGCTGGATGACAAATGGCCCGCTGGTCCAGATATTTTCAGGCTGTGTCCAGTTCTCACCAGCGTCTTCCAGCAGTTCCTGTGGCAGCGGTCGGAGCACCGGCATGGCAAGGACCGACAGGAAGGTCATTGATTGTGTTACCAGGTTAAACTCCACCGTCCGGTAATCAATTGCGCGCACGCCCAGGTCAATGTTGTCTCCCACACCACCGACCTGACTGCTGAGGTCGCGGCATCCTTCGATAAGAAAGACCCCGGGCTGGTATCCCATGGCACCAGTTGCCTCCGAGTTGCATGCTTGCTGTACCGCAAAAACGACATCGTAGGCAGTGATCGGGCGGACAATCTCCGGTTCCCCGGTATCCGGATTGACCGCCACCCAGTAAATGTCATTGCGCAAGATGATCTGCCAGCGGGATGCGTCACCGAGAAGTTCCCAGCGCAGCGCCAGTTCAGGCTGGATGGCGCCGGTATCCGGGTCCAGGCTCACCAACCCGGCATACAGGTTATCCACCAGGTCATTGGCGCTTGCATCCAGCACAGCCACCTCCTGGGGGTTCAATGTCTGTGGCGCATTCCACAGGTTGATAGCAATTGCTACCGGCTCAGGCGGCACTGCCGTGGCTGCAGGTTCCAGGTTATCGGCCGGGGCAGCGGTAGGCCACGACATCGTGGAGATTGGGGGGGGGGTGGTTACTGAAGCCTCAGTTGGCCCGGCTGACTGACAGGCTGCCAGGCAAGTCGCAGTAACCAGAGCAGCAACAACCAGCAGGGCTGCAGCCACCCATGAACGGTGAAACAGGGTCATATGCAGGGATCTCTTAAGTCAACTGGAGGGCCATCTCGTATTGACGGGCATAGTCTGAAAAACCTGCCCGGTACAGCTCATGCAGCAGGGGATCCTTCTCGTCTACATTAAGATAGGTAAAGCCGGATTGGGGATAGGTATCCAGCAGGTTGTTGAGCAGTCCCATCCCGATATCTGTGTTGTCCCCGGTTAGCTCATAAATGCTGCCGCGATTCCCATCGCAGCTAAACAGGCATACGCCAACCGGCGTCCCGGCTCCCTGCCAGTAAGCTGCCATCCCGGCAAGGTCGGAGATATTGCCAGCATAAATTTCGCGCTGCCAAGCACAAGGCTGGCGCTGTTGAGTTGCTTCCAGGGACAAATCGTCGAGCGCCCTGATTGTTATGCCTTCTGGCAGGGTTTCACCGGTAGCAACCCGATTTCCGGACAGAGTCAGAACAATTAACTCTCGCTCAGTAATAAAGCCGTTCTCTTTATAAAGAATGATGGCCTTGACGTTATCAACAATGACCTCAAGCACCAACCGGTTCAGCCGATTCATGCGGGCCTCGTCAATCAGGGTCTTCAGCATCCGCCGGGCAATACCCTTCCGCCGATAGTCAGGGATCACCCCCATCCCGCCAACCCAACCCCGACTGCCCCTCATGCCAAGCAGGCCTAATCCCACCGCCCTGTGGTTGGCTATAGCTGCAACCGAACTGTCCAGATCGACATGTTCTTTGGCGACCAGGTCCTGAAAAGAGTGCCGGGTCAGGTAGATCGGGTAATAATAGGATGCATAGGCCGCGTTGAACACGCTCAGGAGATCGTCAACGGACAAAGCAGAAGCGGGCACGATCGTCATTTCAGAGGTCATGACAAGATGGTAGCATGCCATGTCAGGTGGCACAAAATCTGGGAAAAGCGCAACTCAGCTTTCTCTGGCGCGTAGTATATGATGAAGCGTTACGTTCACAGAGACTTGAAGGTGAAGGCTATGCCCGAATCGAGAAAACTATATCGCAGTGAGGCCAATCGCGTGGTCGGTGGTGTCTGTGCCGGGTTGGCAGCCTATCTGGGGGTTGATTCGGTACTGGTCCGATTGGTATTTGCCGCGCTGGCGCTGATCAATGGGCTGGGCCTGATCATCTACCTGATCATGTGGCTGATTGTACCTACAGAATCAAACCGCGAACTGGTCGGTGAAGATGCATTCCGAGCCAATGTGGATGATATGACCAAACAGGTTAAGAGCCTGGGTGGATCAATTAAGAATGCGCCGCACAGCGGTGTCATCTTTGGTGTTGTGCTCGTTGTTATCGGGGCAATGTTCCTGCTGGACAACTTTGTCCCCAGCCTGGACCCCCGGCTGATCTGGCCCATCGGCCTGATTGCCGTCGGCATCTATTTGCTGCTCACCCGGCGGCGCTAGTCAACGGAATCATAATTTCTTTCCAGTTCTGCACATACTGTTCCGGGTGCACTTGCATTGATGCCTGGACCATCTTTACGGTGTTTCATGCAGCACGGGGCTCCAGTGTTGAATCAATTCCCACAGAATTGTTCGCGCTCAGCTTCTGAAGCAATATACCAGTTGTGCATTTCGCGGTACCTGTCGCTCGGATCGACGAATAACATCACCTCCACGCCGCGGACCTGGCAGGAAGCAGCAAAATGGTAAAGCGGGTTGTAGAGCACCACGGCAAGCGCGCGCTCCATGAAAAGGGCCTGAAAGCGCCGATACAACTCGGCACGGCGCACGCCATTCGGGTCTTTGCGAGCAATCTCCAGGATTTCGCTGATGTCCCTGTCCGCTACTCCACTGAAGTTCTGCCCTTCTGCAATGCGGGACTCGTGCCAGAAGGTGTATGGGTCGGGATCAGCCAGCCTTCCCTGGCTCAATTCGATCAGCGCGGCATCAAAAGCCCGGGCCTCGTCTTCGCTGGAACCCAGCAGCAGCTCAAGCATCTCGTCCAGGGGAACCACCTCCAGGGCGACATCAATGCCAACCGATTGCCAGGAGTCTGCGATTGCTTCTCCCACCGCCCTGTCAGCAGGTGTATCTGTCACCAGCAGGGTGAATTGCAGCGGCGTGCCATCTTTGGCCCGTGTGCTGCCGGATAATCTCCACCCGGCTTCCTCCAGAAGCTGCATGGCCATAGCGGGATCATGCGAATAGCGTGCCAGGTCAGCAGCGTAAGCCCATGTACCTGGTGGAAGAGGGGAATCTGCAGCAATTGCCATATTTTCCAGGATATCAGCCGCCATTATCTCCCGGTCAAGCGCATAGACCAGAGCCTGCCGAACCTGTTTGTCCTGGAAAAAGGGAAGACGATCCGGCTCTTTCTGATTGAGCAAGACAAATGCCGTGATTGGCAGCCGGGCTGAATAGATATCAAGCTGGGATGCCCCCAACGCAGCATCAAGCTGGGCAGATGTCAGAATACCGGTTGCAGCTGCTTCTGAACCAAGTGCGCGAAAGGCATCGTTAGGCTCTTCGTAAAAAGACAGGGTAACAGTTTCAAACCCGATCCGGCGGCTTTGATCGTAGAACGCATCATAAGGTTCGAGGACAACACGAAAGGCCCCCTCTTCCTGCTCGCCGGACACCCAGCTCAGCCGACCGGTTCCTATTGGAGCCAGGTTGAACGAGTCGGAATCGAGGCTGGCAACACCCTGCCCGGCCAGCAGATGAGCGGGCAAAACGCCGATCCCGGCGTATTCTGGAAAGGCGGCCAGTGGCTGGGACAACACAAACCGGATGGTGTAATCATCATCTGCATAGGTTTCGACGGTGCGCCAGAATGCGTTCAGGTCAGCCGGGCCCGGGAACTCCCTGCTGCGCAGCAGACTCATGGTAAAAGCAACATCATCGGCAGTGAAAGGTGTCCCATCATGCCAGGTAACATCTGTTCGCAGGGTAAAGAGATAAGTCAGGCCATCTGAACTGACCTCCCAACCCGTGGCCAGGTCTGGCACTGGCTGCCCATAGCTGTCAAGCCGTGTCAGGCCAGAGAAGACCAGCGCCACCAGGTCTTTATCTGCCTGTGATGCCGCCAGCAGCGGATTCACCAGAGACGGCAACCCGGCTATTGATTCGCTGTAGGTCTGGTCTTCTATGGTATCAATAGGGCTGACCGTAGATAAGGCATCATCGTCCGCTGAGCGCCCGGCCCCCATGATAATAATTGCAATGATGATCATCATGACCCCTGCCCCCATAACCAGCCACTGCCAGCGCAGCTTTCTGGGAGGGTTCACCTGTTCATCTGGAAAGCCGGGTGTTGCGGTTTCTTCGCTCATAGGTGCACTCTGCTGTTGAAACTACAACAGGGTGTTCCGCTCATGCGCAAAACACCCTGTTATGATCAATCTCAGGCCCCTTGCAGGGGTTAGCTGATCAGAAACGTGGCCACAATCACCAGGATAAAAAATAATGCTGACAGCCCGATGGTGACCTGGAACAGCGTTTTTTCCAACCCGCGGCGGGTCTTGTACTGACCACCAGACATTCCCTCGCTGCCGAACAACCCCCCAAGCCCGCCGCCGCGCGTTTGCAGCAAGATGGAGGCGATCAGCGCAATTGAGAGAACAATAAGTGCAATATTTATATATATCCGCACAGGAATACCTCTTATATATCCTCAGTATCAGCGGCAGATTATATCTCAGCCCTACGGGGCTAACAAACTGCGATACGTGTCTTCGCGAGAAAGGTCGCCGGGGATCGTCTTCTGGTCAGGTGTCGTGGCAGTTCTTAGGAATATGCCGGGTTTATGACTATAATGGCATCTCAGCAAACCATTTCAGACAGGTCATTCCATGCCCTCTCTCAAAGACTATCAACACCGCTGGGAAAACAACAATTTACAACCTGTTGTTGAACGGTATCCTGAACGCAAAGCGCAGTTTTCGACCTCATCGGATATACCGCTTGAGCGCATCTACCTGCCGGCAAACGGCGACCCCCAGGCCTATATTGAATCACTTGGCTTTCCTGGTGAATATCCCTTTACCCGGGGCATCCAGCCAACCATGTACCGCGGGCGTTTCTGGACCATGCGCCAGTATGCGGGCTATGCCAGCGCTGAGGAGAGCAACCAGCGCTATCAATTCCTTCTTGAGCAGGGTCAAAGCGGCCTGAGCGTTGCCTTTGATCTTCCCACCCAGATCGGCTATGATGCCGACGACCCGCTGTCACTGGGCGAAGTAGGACGGGTAGGGGTAAGCATTTCCTGTTTGCAGGATATGGCAGCGCTTTTTAAGGACATCCCCCTGGATTCGGTCAGCACTTCGATGACCATCAATGCGCCTGCTGCAATTATGCTGGCAATGTATATTGCCGTTGCCAGACAACAAGGGATTGAAATCAACAAACTGCGCGGAACTGTCCAGAACGATATTCTCAAAGAATATATCGCACGGGGCACCTATATATTCCCGCCAAAGGCCTCCATGCGGTTGATCACCGACCTGTTTGCCTACTGCCACCAGCATATCCCAAACTGGAACACCATCAGTATCAGCGGTTACCATATCCGGGAGGCTGGCAGCACGGCTGTCCAAGAGGTGGCCTTTACCCTGGCGAACGGGATTGCCTATGTTCAGGCTGCAGTTGATGCCGGGCTCCACGTCGATGAGTTCGGTGCACAGTTATCCTTTTTCTTTAACGCGCACAATAACCTTCTGGAAGAAGTTGCTAAATTCCGAGCTGCCCGGCGGCTGTGGGCCCATATTATGCGCGACCGGTTTGGGGCGACCAATCCCAGGGCAATGATGCTGCGCTTTCATACGCAAACCGCCGGCAGCACCCTCACTGCCCGGCAGCCGGAGAACAATGTTGTAAGGGTTACCCTACAGGCACTGGCGGCAGTGCTGGGCGGCACTCAGAGTCTGCATACCAACAGTATGGATGAAGCGTTAGCCCTGCCAACTGAAAAAACCGTCCAGGTTGCTCTCCGAACCCAGCAAATTCTGGCAGCCGAATCGGGTGTCGCCGACTCGGTTGATCCGCTGGCAGGGTCTTACCTGATTGAAACGCTGACTGATGAGATAGAGCAGCGGGCCACAGCTTATATCAGGACAATTGACGATCTGGGCGGCGCAATGGCTGCCATCGAGCAGGGATTCATCAACCGGGAGATTCAGGAGGCAGCTTATCGCTATCAGAAGGCCATTGAGCAGGAGAAGGCAATTGTTGTTGGTGTGAACGCCTACACAGTTGATGAGGAACTGACCATAGATTTACTTCGTGTTGATCCGGCAGTTGAGGCGCAGCAACGCGAGCGGCTGTTGAAGCTCCGCACAACCCGTGACGGAGAGCACGTGGCAGCCCTTCTGACCCGGCTTGAGCAGACCGCTAAAAGCGCCGACAATCTGATGCCGTTGTTTGTGGAATGCGTTGAGAACCAGATCACGCTGGGAGAAATCTGCAGCGTTCTGCGCCAGACTTTTGGCGAGTATCATCCAGAGCAGTTTGTTTAACTTATCTACGTCCGGGAGGGCAATTGACAATCAAACGGATCGACCATATTGCAATCGTTGTCCCCAATATCGAGGAAGCGCTGAAGTTCTATGCCAACACCCTTGGACTTGAGCTTTCTCATGTTGAGCATGTTGAAGACCAGAAAACTATTGTTGCCTTCTTCCCTACCGGTGAAAGCGAGATCGAGCTTGTGGAACCCACCACCGGGGAGAGCGGTGTGGCTCGCTACATGGAAAAGCATGGCCCAGGGATCCACCACATCTGTATCGAGGTGGACAATCTCCAGGGAATGTTAGATCTCCTGAAAGCGCAGGGGGTGGAGCTTATCAACGAAACCCCTGTGATTGGAAGCGGTGGCAAGAAAATTGCCTTTGTCCACCCCCACAGCACCTATGGGGTCCTCATTGAGTTGTACGAAACAACGCTTGATGAGGGACTGCGCCGGGCATCGATCACAGAGGATTTACGCAAGCGGGTGGTCACCGAACGGGCGGCGCTTACGGCAGGTATGATGGCATTCCTGCGCCACCTGCGCGGGGCACCTGATCAACCGGCAGCACTAACAAATGGGATCACCATTAAAGCTGAGGGACAGATTATCGACGACTGAGCGATGATCCAACCGCTCGGCAAGAAGAAAGGCCGATATTATTTTTGTCCGGTTCGTTGTGCTGTTGGCAGATCCTTACCAGCCATGCTCCAGGCGGGTGATCAGGCGGTCAGGCATGTCAATACGCCGCATGCGCTCCTGCACAGCATTGACATCGTAAGGGATTCGCCGGTGCTCCCAGGTCATGCTGGAGACATCCAGGATGGCGTAAGCTGCACGGGGGTCTGAGTCACGCGGCTGCCCTACGCTCCCTGGATTAATGATCCGGCGAGTCCCGTTGAGCTGTATGCGCGTGTTATATTGCGGCGTATGTGGCTCGCTTTCGCTTTCTCCCACTTTTTCAAAGATCACCGGTGTGTGCGTATGCCCTACCAGACAGAAAGGCGTCTGGAAAAAGGTAAAATTCAGCGCAGCGATCAGCGGGTCAAGGATATATTCCCACACCGGTTCGCGGGGTGAGCCATGGGCCAGGGTGAACTCACCCAGCACGAAAGTCGTTGGCAGCGCCTCCAGAAAAGCCAGGTTGGCATCGGTCAGTGTTTCGCGCGTCCAGGTTACGGCTTTGCGGGCATCGGCATTGAATGTCCTGACATCCAGCCGCCCCAGTGCTGCCCAGTCGTGATTCCCTGCCAGGCAGAGATGTGGCAGGGTGCGTAAAAGTGCAATGCACTCGTTGGGATCAGGGCCATACCCAACCACATCGCCCAGGCACCAGACAAAATCGTAGTCTTCGCCGGGCGTCCCAGCATCCTGGAGAACCGTTTCAAATGCTGTCAGGTTGGCGTGTATGTCAGAGATAACCAGGTATCGCATCTTCATACCTTTTGTGTCAGGCAATTATTAGGAGGGACCCCCTGACACCCTATTCCCCATCTTACCACAGGTTGCAGGTGAGAAAAAATAACTCAAACATAAGGCCTCTCGCGCTCCCGGGTCATTGACACCATTACTGACAGGCATCAACCAGCGCTGCCAGACTGGCGTCTACATCTTCCCCCAGATCAAGGGCAATCACAGGACGCCCCGCATTCAGCAAAGCCTGCCGGTCACCCAGAGCCTGAGCAGTCACCAGAACCCCAAAGGTCATTGAAGACCCCGGTTCTCCAGCAGTGTCCGGCACAGGCGCATCTTCAATGAGACCCCCGGTGAGTTGAATGAATATCCCGCTGCCGTCGTCGCCCTTGTGAAGCTGACCGGTAGAATGCAGATAGCGTGGGCCATATCCAACAGTGACCGGAAAGCCAGTACGTGCACAAACAGCAGCCTGAAGGGCCGCCAGCCGCACGTCGTTTTCTTGGGTGGGCTGGATATAGGCCTGAACAGCTATATAGCTGCCCGCCACCGCCTTCTGGAGATGGCCTGTTAAAATCCCCCGCAGCGAGTCGCCCGCAATATCACCGTAGACCTTTATCCCCTTCTCTTCAAATACAGGCCTGGTATCAGGAAGAGTGCCGCTATCAGTATAGGCTTCTATCGTCTGCCGGGCCAGCTTTTTGGCTGATTCGACATTTGGCTGGTTAAATGGATTAATCCCCAGACGATACCCTGCCACAGCTGTAGCCAGTTCCCATATAAAGAACTGAGCCCCAAGATCGTAGCGATCACCTAAGGCAAAAGTGACCACAGGGCGGTCATCGGCAATCAACGCGTCCACCCAATCATCACAGATCGTTTCACCAGCCAGCTTGAGATAGACAAACACCCGGTCAGGGCTGTATGATGCCAGGCTACCCGGCAGTTCGCCGACCACAGGCAGAATCCCGGAACCCTCTTTGCCGGTGCTCTCGGCTACAAGCTGCTCGGCCCAATCAGCAAAGCGGGCGATGGCAGGGGAGAGGATAAAGGTCAATTTATTGCAACCGGCAAGAGCCAATTCACCCAATATGATCCCGAAAACTGCCGCAGGATTCTGGTCAACTGGGACATCCGATGAACAGGCTGACGCAGCCTGCCGGGAACGCTGGAGCATCATATCCACATCCAAACCCATCAATGCTGCCGCAACCATACCAAAACAGGACAGCACCGAATAGCGCCCGCCAATATCCGGGTTGTTCAGGAATGTTTTCCTGAATTTATATTCGCTGGCCAGCCGGTCCAGATTACTGCCAGCGTCGGTAATGGCAACAAACTGCCGCCCGGCGCCAGCCTGCCCGACCAGTTCACTGACCTGATTGTAAAAGAATTTGAAGAAGGACAGGGTCTCTGCGGTAGTGCCGGATTTGGTGGCAGCAACAAAGAGGGTTTTGGTTAAATCCAAACGCCGAGCCATATTCAGAACGGCCAAAGGGTGGGTGCTGTCAAGCACCGACAGCCGCAAGCCCCCGGCCCTTTCAGCAAAGACATGGCTGAACACATCCGGTGAAAGGCTGGAACCACCCATGCCAAGCAAAAGCGCATCGGTGAAGCCTGCTGCCTTGACGGACGCGGTAAAATCATTGAGATCATCCACCCGGGGCAGCATTTCGTCCATGATGCGCAGCCAGCCCAGCCGGTTGCTGATCTCTGCTGGCTCTGGCTTCCATACGGTATGATCCGGTGGGACAGCCCAGATGCGCTGGATCACATTCTCGTTTTCCATGATCGCAAGGGCCCGATTTACCCGTTCCCGGTAGTTCCCCAAATGGATATCCAACACAGATTATCCTTTCTGCCGCACCCGGACGAACCGGTTGAATGTGCTTGCTCTATTGTCCCAATTATAGAACCACAACGATAATTGTCACATGCCTGTAATGCGAACCCGCATCATCGTCGTTATAATCTCCATCAATTATGTTACCAGGATCAGGTCTGTCGCCTTGGCCCCTGCAAAAACAGAACATCAAAAGAACTTAAACGATCGCACAAAAAAAG
>JAFGNO010000023.1 GCA_016926985.1 Anaerolineae bacterium | reverse complement strand
CCTCCAGCGGATCGCCGGGAAGCTTTCCGATCTTGGCCTGGACCCGTTGACGCTGGAGACCATCCCCCCACTGGAGAAACAGCCAAGCGGGGTCACCCGGCAGTATGTAGCCGAGGCATATGGGGAAACCCTGATCAAACTTGCAACACAGCGGGACAATCTGGTGGTCATTGATGCCGACCTTGCTATCGACTGCCGCGTGCGGGCTTTTGAGCTTGCCTATCCAGAGCGCTTTATCGAGAACGGCATTGCCGAGCAGGATATGGTTTCTACCGCTTGTGGACTGGCCAGCCAGGGATTACTTCCTGTGGTCAATTCCTTTGCAAACTTCCTGGCTTCCAGAGCCAATGAGCAAATCTACAATGCAGAGAGTGAAGGGCGAAAAATCATCTATGCCCTGCATTATGCCGGGCTGATCCCCGCCGGGCCAGGTAAGTCGCACCAGAGTCTGCGCGACATCTCGCTGCTGGGTGCCCTGCCAGATATTGAGATCATCCAGCCTGCAAACTACGAGGAAACTGTATGGGCAACGGAATACGCCATTATGCGTGCGCCGCATAGTTGCGCCCTCCGGCTGGTGATTGGTCCGTCGCCACGTTTGATTGAATTTCCCGAGTCTTATGTCTTCACCCCCGGCATGGGAGCGATACTACAGGAGGGCAGTGACGCAGTTATGTTCGCCTATGGCCCGGTGATGCTCAATGAGGCGCTAACCGCCAGTGAACTCCTGGCAGAGCAGGGAATCGGTCTTCGAGTGATCAATATGCCCTGGTTGAATCGCGTTGATACGGCATGGCTCTCTCACATGATAGATCGATATGAAAATATTTATGTTCTTGAGGATCACTCACCGGTAGGGGGCTTGGGGGATTTTCTCCTGAACCACCTGGTGGATAACACCCTGATCCAGGACAGGATATTTAAGAAACTGGCAGTTGAGGGTTGGCCTGCATGCGGAACGCCCATAGAGGCTCTGAGGCACCATGGTCTGGACGGGGCTTCGCTGGCTGCAACAATCTCCGGCGAGCTGTCGCAATAGCTTATCAGGTAAAGAAAAAGGCCCTGGTCATGTCCTGTGACGCAGGGCCTTTTGTCATTTTAATTGGGCTACGCCAGAAAATCCTGCAGGTGAAGGGCAAACTGTGGCTGCCGCAGCCGTCTCAGTGCCTGCCGCTCAATCTGCCGGATGCGCTCTCTGGACAATCCCATTCTTTCTCCAACCTGTTCAAGTGTTTGCGGCATCCCATCTTCCAGCCCAAACCGCAGACGGAGGATTTGCGCCTCGCGAGGCATTAACTCATCAAGCACTTTGGCTACCGTCTCGTTCAGGTCGATGGTATGGAGCGCCTCATCGGGGGTGATGGTGTCCTCATCTTCAATAAAATCCCCGAATTCACTGTCATCGCCCACCTGGAGTTCCAATGGAATGGTCTGCGGGTTCGCCTCAACAACATCCTGCACCTGTGAGGGATCCATATCCAGCCGTTCAGCCAGCTCACTAAAGGTTGGCTCTCGCCCCAATTGCTGTTCCATGATCTCGTTGGCTGTATTGATGCGGCGCAGTTGATCAGACAGATGAAGCGGCAGCCGGATTGTTCGTGATTTCTGCGAGAGTGCCCGGGTAATCGTTTGGCGGATCCACCAGCTCGCATACGTACTGAAGCGGTTGCCAAGTGTGTAATCGAACTTGTCAACGGCAATCATCAGCCCGACGTTGCCCTCCTGAATAAGGTCAGACATGGGCAGTCCCTGATTGCGATATCGCTTGGCTATACTGACAACCAGGCGGGTATTGGCACGCCCCAGATGTTCACGCGCTTCCAGACCATCCACCACCGCCTTTTCAAGCTGGGCGATAATTTCGGCTGGGAGAGAGCCCGGATCAGCCAGGAGTTCTTGAGCCGAATGGCCTCGTTCAATCTGTTTGGCGAGCGCCACTTCCTGCTCCGCTGTGAGCAGCGGCTCAGAGGCCATTTGCCGAAAATAGACACTGACAGTGTCATCTGCCGGGATATGGTCAATGTTTTCCGGGGTTACATCATTGCCAGCAAAAAGCGCCTTATATTCGTCTTCATTGACATCTTGCAGCAATTCCAATACAGGCTTCACATTATCCATTAGCTCATTGCTCTCCACATTACTCTCCCAATCGCCTTCAAGTTACCAGTAAATTCCTATAATTTGGACAATTATACACCAGAATTCAGCGATTTATTATTAGATTCATGTTATATCAGTTAGGATTCATCGATTGAAGTGTGTTCAGGAGAACAGGCGCTGAATTACTTTACCCAGGAGAAAAAACAGAACGGGCAGCGCGGCCAACCCGAAGACTGTAGAGGCAAAAAGATAAGCATATTCGGGGCCATCAGCATTGGGCGGGCTGTTCAATGAGGCAGTAAATTGAATCCACCAGTTATTCAGCCAGCCGGCATTATCGGACACTATTTCAACCAGATTCTCAGGCACCCAGTCCTGAACCATTGTCAATACAGCAGTGGCTTCTGGCGACTGGAGCCAGTGCTGCAGGCTTCCAGATATCTGGGCGTAGTTGGCTGCGACTAACCAGATAACACCAACCAGTAGCCAGACCCAGCCCCATGCGCGATACGACCTGCGTGGTTTAGCGGTCATGGCAGGTTTTTGACGCCTATGACGGCTCTGGCGTTCCTTTACTGCCTGCCGCATCTGCAAATCAATCTGTCGCCAATCTGCGACCCCATATTGTGGGTCGGTACGGCGGTTAGACTGGTATTCCTCGCGGGCCCGTTCCTGACGAATCTTGTCATGCAAGATAGGCACCCAGGCCTCGCGCCTTGTTTCAGCCTGTGTAAACTGTGCTACCTGGTCCTGTCTGGTCCCACAGTTGCCGCATACCGAGGTATAAACAGGGTGTTCGCACTTGAAGCACCGGCTGGCTAATCCTGCTCCACAGTTCACGCAGAAGTTGTGCATACCGTCATTGTCTGCGCCACAAACTGTGCAGGACCAGTTTAGAGGAAGCAGGTTGCTACCTGATCGGTCAGGATAGCCCAGGGTGAGACATGCCGGGCAGCGAATTCGTGGCGACCAGGTATCAATTGTGAATCTCCCCCCACAATGGACGCAAATCAGGGTATCGGTATCAACAACACGATCCCACACGAAAGCAGATTGGGGTAACTTGATCTGCGCTTCCATTTCACCCGACTTAAAAATACAACTGATATACTGCCCTATAATAAAGTATACCCGTCACAGCAGAACATATCCCCATGCCATGTGGGGATTGGTCTCACCGGGCAAAAACCAGAACCAGCAGACGACCTATTTGAGATAGCGAACCCGCATATCCAGCAGCCCCAGCCGGAGGATATCACCATCATGAAGAAGGTTAGGTATATCACGGGGAATCTGGCGGTGATTCACATAGGTTCCATTCGTGCTGCCCAGATCGGTGACAAACAACATATTGCCTGTTCGTTGGATGGTTGCATGCAGGCGAGACATGCCAGCCTCCCAACCGATCTCGTCGCCCAGGTTCACCAGATTAGGTATAGCCTGACTCTGTCCCCTTCCAAAAGTAATCTCTTCCCCATCCGCCAGCTGGAATTCCAGTTGCCCGGTATGTCCCAGATGCAGGATAAGCCGACAGTCGTCAACATAGGTGGCGGCCCCTTCTTGAACGGGTGTCAGGACATTCTGCAACGAGTCGGGATCCAGCGGGCGGGTCACGCGGGAGGCCACGCCCTTAAGTGGTTTTCCACATTGCCCACAAGTAGAGGTCCCTGGCGGGTTGGCAAACCCGCAATGATCGCATATATTCATCGCTCTACCTTTATCCTGATATACGTAAATATTACTCTCATTGTAGCAGACTTTTGCTCCCGGTGATCGAGATTCCTTTGTTTGGTCTGTATGCACCGGATACCTGATCGAGCCAAAAATCAGGTGGCAGCCACGCCAGCGGGCATGTAAAATCCAGTGGTTATTCCAGAAAATAGGCCTGTGCTGTGAGCGCTCATCTCTTCAGAACCCTCCATTCCCAATTCATATGGCAAAGCCCCTGGTATTCCTTGAGGCAAGATCGGGTGCAATTCCCGGATGGGAGCGAGGGGCCTTATACTGTGATCGTCAAACCCGATTCGGTTTTTGTCGTTCCCATTACGACTGATAACAAAATGGTTTTGATACGCAACTACCGGTATACACTGGGTAAATGGTTATGGGAAGTACCCGCTGGTGGTGTAAAACTCGGGCACACTCCGGAAGAGGCAGCCTGTCAGGAACTGGCAGAAGAGGTGGGCGGGGTCGCCGGTTTGCTGAGGGAAGTCGCCACCTATTACACCATGCCCGGGGTTGGTACTGAACAAGCCCATGTGTTTCTGGCACAGGATGTCCGACTGGGCCAACCACAGCTTGAATCTGGCGAGCTGATTGAGTGTCACCAGTTTCCTGTTGATGATGCCATCAAAATGGCTCTCAATAACCAGATTACAGATGGACTGAGTGCCCTTTCCATCCTGCTCTGCACACCTCACCTGGAGAAGTAAGTTGCCCTTGCTGCGCGCTGTATTATTCGACATGGATGACACGCTGCTTGATTGGAGCGAACATACCACCGACTGGAAAGAGCTCCACCGAAAGCAGTTGAAACCGGTTTACTCATACCTGGAACAGGCCAACTACAATCTACCGACACTTGATACCTTGGCCAACACTTACAATGAGATCAGTTATGGCGCCTGGATGTCTGCATCCCCACCTCAGTGGTACGCGCCCCGACAGATCGACATCATGCGGGCAACTTTTCAGTCTCTGGCGCTCGATATCAATGAGAAGCTGCTGCGGGAGCTGGAGTATCTGATTGACTGGGGCCCGCTTCCTGGGGTGAAGATTTTTCCCGATTCGGTTGAAGTGCTACAGGAAATCCGCAAAGCCGGTGTTCGTACCGGCCTGCTCACTAACGCATCATCGCCCATGTGGATGCGCGACCGGGAGCTTAAGGCGATGGGGCTGCTGGAACTGCTGGATGAGCGCCTGACCGCCGGGGATGTTGGTTACCTCAAGCCACACCCCCAGCCCTTTCTGGTTTTGCTTGACCGGCTGGGCGCCCAACCGGTCGAAGCGATTTTTGTTGGCGACCGGCTGCAGGATGATATTGGTGGGGCAAAAAACGTTGGCTTAAAAGCAATCTGGATACATCGTGACCGCACAGCCAGTGCAAGCGATGTAAAACCGGACGCAACAATAATGACCCTGATCGAACTGCTCACTGTACTTGACCAATGGTATCCGGGGTGGCGGTGAGTATGCCTCTTCGCAATGTAATCTTTGACCTGGGCGGCACACTCCTGCATTATCACGATCCAGAGACGCCAGATCCAACGCGGCCTTTCAGGCGGATCACACTGGCAGGAATTGACAGAGTGATCTCTTTCCTGCAAGAAACCGGATATGATCTCCCATCTGATACCACCCTGTATAACCGGATAGAAGGTCATATCCGCGAACAATGGGAGGCTAATACGAAAAGCCTCCGAAGTGGCACAATCGAGCAGGCACTTCTGTCAGGCCTGTCCGGGATTGGTGTGTCCGTGGAGCCAGAGCACTGGGTACAGGCACGGTGGAAGTTTTATAGTGTTATTGACGGCATTGTATTTCCCCGTGTCGGGTTGCTTGAAACGCTCCGGGCACTGCATGAGAACGGGTACCAGTTGGGGCTGCTGTCCAATACCTACTGGGCAGGAGATTTACATGACAAACACCTGAAAGATTTCGGCATCCTGGCTTATTTGCCAACGCGGCTGTATTCCAGCAACCACTCATTTGTCAAACCCCATCCATCAATCTTTTGCCATATACTCTCCATGATGGGCGCAGATGCAGATACAGCCGCGTATATCGGCGACCGCCCGGATGTGGATGTTGCCGGGGCCCAGGCGGTAGGAATGAAAGGGATCCTCATTCGCTCACCCTATCGCCTTGAGAGGCTGCCCGATGGACAGCCGGATGCCATCATCAGTGAACTGCCCGAATTAATACCCGCCCTGGAAAGACTGAATCACAATGAACCCCAGCCCTGAACCTGTTGCTTATCTGTTCTACGGTCAGGACGAGCCTGCCCTGAAAGAACGGTTGGCCGCCTTTACAGATGCTTTTACCGATCCCGCATCTGCGGACCTGAACACCGTGCAACTTGATGGACGCACCAGCCAACTGGGAGAGCTGAGATCGGCAGCAGGGACGCTCCCATTTCTGGCAGACCTGCGCGTGGTGATTGTTGAAAACCTCACCGAGACCCCCGGCGGACGGGATATTATTGGGGAATTGCCAGAACTGCTGCCTGATATTCCGGATTCGACCCGGATTGCCTTTGTGGAGATCGGCCTGGACGGGGATCCTTTTAAGAGTAAATTCACAGATTCAAGTCTGTTGAAGTCGCGCCGTCCATTCATCAAGAAATTGATCCAGCTGGTGGAAAATGACCCCAGAGGGCATGTTTTTTCATTTGAACAGCCGAAAGACATCATCAGTTGGCTTAAAAAACGCGCCGCTCATTATGGCGCAGAGATTGATCTGGCGGCTGCTCGTGAACTGGCAGGGCGTATCAATGACAATCTGTCACTGGCAGACGTGGAACTGGAGAAGCTGGCTGTCTACACTGGTGAGGGGGGAGTCATTCCCATCGATGCGGTCAAGGCGCTGACGCCCTATGCTGCAGGAGGGCAGATTTTTGACCTGGTGGATGCAATGGGACAGCGGCGCAGTGCTGACGCGCTGTCTATTTTAAGGCAGCTCCTTTCAGGAGGTGAAGCCCCCCTAGCTGTACTGGGCATGATCGTCCGCCAATACAGGCTGCTTATCTTAATGCGAGAACAGCTTGACCGGGGAGCCAATATCAACAGCGCCGGGGGGGCCATAGGGGTTCACGGGTTTGTGGCCAAAAAACTGGGGCAGCAGGCTTACCTTTACACCATCGATCAACTGGAAACGTGTTACAACAGCCTTTTGGAAACTGACATAGCCATTAAAACTGGTGTATCAGAACCTGAGATAGCGCTTGAACTGCTCATTGTCAGGTTGGTTGTTTGACATACGTGATATAAACCAAGAGAGCCGGACACGCCACCCCGGCTCTCAAATCAAAAAGGAGGAGAAGAAGAGAGTATTCACCCTTTGCTTAACTATACGTATCAGGCTAAAAAAACTCACACCGCAAGCCTGACGATTTCCCTACGCAAACCCTACACTTCAGAGAAATGTCACAAAAGCCTTACAAACAGGGGAAAATCGAGGGCGATCAGGCCCATTTCTTTACGATTGCCGGTCATTCCTGTGCGATGTAAGGGCCTTATGCTATAGACGTTCAGATAATGTTCTGAACAAATCACCCTGGTTTTACGCATAGAATCAGCATCCAAGTGTTCAGATTATT
>JAFGNO010000180.1 GCA_016926985.1 Anaerolineae bacterium | reverse complement strand
GCGGGCGTGGTGGCCGGGGGTTTTCTGGCCTTCTCTCATCCCCGGTAATAAGGGCATTGGGACGGACACCTCAGATGCGGCGAGTGGGGCCGCTGCTGGTCAGGGGTATCCAGGATTGGGGGCTCGAGTTCGGGGAGTCGGCATGGCATGACCCATCGCAAATAACTGAGGAGCGCTGGGATAACTATCTTCTTCCTTTGAAAGTAGATAACTGGGATGTGGGGCTTTATGAGACAATTATTGTCCCAGACAGCAGTGTTGAGACAGCAGAGAGATTGGATGAGCTGGACTTGCCAATTCTGGTGATCACCGGGGACGACGACCGCATCGTCCCCACAGAGAACAGTTTGCGATTGGCAGAAAGGCTGCCATCTGCACAGCTTGCAGTACTTGAAAACTGTGGGCATGCTCCCCAGGAGGAATGCCCGCAGCCCTTTCTTGAAGCTGTGTATGACTATCTGGATGGGCTGCATTGATGTGGAAGGTCCCCACTCTACAGGAAGTTGATAACCTGACGGCGGGAATAGTGGGATATTGTTCGCGTAGAGGTTGGTGCCGGTAAAGCCAGCACAATCTACCCCCGGATCAGTAGCCCAAAAGGGCGGGGCTTTGTTGTCCCTGACCTTTTGGAAGAGGTGATGTGTCAACAGGTAATACAGATTCGGTTGGATCAGGTTGCACGGCTGTCAATACGTTCACGGGCAGTTTTGAGAGAAAAGTAGCCATCCAGTCGCGCTTCGTCCAGTAGATGCCTTTTGGTGTGGCGCAGCAGGCGAGATCGCCGTGTGTTTTCCGGCAGCGAGAGGCGTGTGTCCAGGGCGAACAGCCGGAACACAATATGGTCCACGCGGCTGCGTGGAGGACATGGCCCCCGATAGCCCGTCGAGCCGTAGCTGTTCAGGCCCTGTCGAACACCTGCTGGCAGCCTGGTGTCAACCGGCATCCCCAGCGGCAGCTTTTCCGCATCGCCGGGCAAATTCCAGATCAGCCAGTGGGTCCAGATGCCAATCACCAGGCTGTGGTTCTCACATATAAGGGCAAAACTGGCCGTATGATCTGGCGCGTTGTACCAGATCAACGGGGGAGATCGATCCATGCCCTGGCAGGAAGACAGCAGCGGGATCCATCCGTCATGCTCAAAAGCTGGGCTTACAAGCTCAAACATGGTCTCATTCCGGAGATATGGAAGCTCATTCATCTGATTATAGTCATTTTTCGATTTGCCGTTGCCGGATGCCGTTTTCCCGCGCCTGGTCACATGCTATAATGCAGCGATGCAAAACATATACCCGTAGGCAGGATTATGATAAAGACAGTCAGTGTTGCGGATAAAATGGCTTTGATTGGCTCCTACTGGCAGCCCCGGATTGTTGGCGCAGTGAATGATTGCTATGTGAAGGTCGCCCGGCTGAAGGGATCGTTCATCTGGCACCATCACGAAACAGAGGATGAGATGTTTCTTGTTGTAAAGGGCAATCTGATCATCAAACTGCGTGACGGTGAAATACAGGTTGGGGAGGGGGAGTTTGTGATAATCCCCCGGGGGGTTGAACACCTGCCTGTTGCGGAAGATGAGGTGCAGGTTTTGCTGCTGGAACCGAAAACGACGATTAACACCGGCAACGTGATCGGCGAGAAAACGGTTGATGACCAGTGGTTGTAGAAACAGCCCAATATCAAGGATAAGGTGATGAGCGAAAAACGACCTGACCCGGCTATGTTTGTGGAGATCAGCTATTATCTGGCTTTTGCCTCGACGGGGATATTGCTGATGACATTTATTCTGGGCGTGCTGCGTATCGAAGCGCTGCGGCCACTGGGACAGCTTATCTGGCTTGCATTGATTACCAGTGCAGTTGGTACCTTTCTGGCATTTGCAGCCCGCAGCGAATATAAGAAAGCAGAACCAACGGATGAAGAAGCCTATAAGCTCAGGATTGGGCTGCGCGTCAACCTGGCGACACTGGCATTCATGATCATCTTTGCCCTCTTTGTGATTGTTGTGGCCCTGCTCCCGACAATCACGGTGTAAGCAGTCGAGGAGAAGGGGATGCAATTTTACCGGTTTAATCCTGAAGAGGCGCTTCCGCTGGAGAATGGTACGCGGGCAACCTATATACCCATTCGCCATGACGGGCGGATGGTGGCCATGCAAATTCAGCTTGATCGTCGCGGCGATACCGGCAAACGCGAGTTCAACCTCGACCTGATGCTGTCTGTTGTGGAAGGTGAAGGCTTTGTGCGCTCCGGTGGATCAGTGGCTGAAATCAGGGCCGGGGATGTGTGTATTCTGCCAGATGGGCTGCTCCATAACATCTGGACAACGGACAGCATGATGCGGGTTGTTATCACGCTGATGGGCAGCGGCGAAATGCCCTGACAGGAAATATCGGCTATCCTGGCAGCTTTTGTTCGATGGCGCCCAGCAGCGATCGGAATGCATCGGCGAATTTATCCACCCCTTCGTCCAGCAGGCGATCGGTGACCGCATGAATGTCGATGCCCGCCTTGTCCAGTCTTTCCATCACGTCTCGGGCCTGATCCAGTCCCTGCTCAAGGGTAGCATCCAGCACACCGTGATCGACAAAGGCTTCAATGGTATTCGGGGGCGCTGTGTTGACCGTCTCCGACCCTATCAGTGTGTCCACATACAGGGTATCAGGATAGGCAGGATTTTTTGTGCTGGTGCTGGCCCACAGGGGGCGCTGATTTCGGGCTCCTTTTTCCGTGAGCGTGCGATAACGCGGTTCGTCGCAGGCCTGTTTAAACACCTGATAGGCGAGCTTCGCGCTGGCGACTGCTGCTTTCCCTTTCAGGGATTCCAGTTCAGCTTGCAGTTGGTCGGTCAGTCCAGCAGCAATTTTCTCCTCAAGCAGCTTGTCGATAAGCGTATCCAGGCGGCTTACAAAGAAAGAGGCCACAGAGGACAGGGTGTTGATAGGCTTACCTGCGTCGGCACGCTGCTGAAGCCCTGCCACATAGGCGTCGATCACCCGCCGGTACATGTTCAGGCTGAAGATCAGGGTTACATTCACGTTAATCCCGGCAGCAATTGTCTCGGTGACTGCAGGCAGTCCTTCCTCAGTTGCCGGAATCTTGATCATTAAATTGGGCCGGTTGACCCACTGCCAGAGGCG
The DNA here is from genome assembly GCA_016926985.1 of Anaerolineae bacterium. Classification (GTDB taxonomy): domain Bacteria; phylum Chloroflexota; class Anaerolineae; order Aggregatilineales; family UBA3940; genus JAFGNO01. The sequence continues at coordinate 687 of JAFGNO010000180.1, read as the reverse complement.
CGCTGCTTCAGCCATCGTCTTGGCGGTGTCATAGGCCAGCAGGGGGGAGACTTCCAGGCTGACAAAGCCGTCAGCGCCCCCGGAGCTATCAAAAATCGGGCGGAGGATATCGGCTGCAGCCTGGATATCCTGAACGGCAAGCGATTCGTAAATCTCCTCGGGGGATTTTTTCTGTGCTGCCAGTTGCTGTATCTGGCCATCATAGGCGGTTCCACCTGCAATTGCGCTGGTGAAGATGCTGGGATTGGATGTTAATCCCCGCACACCCGAATCAACCAGGGCCTTTATTGCCCCCGATTCCAGCAGCTCACGGGCGATATCATCGTACCAAAGACTCTGCCCAAACTCCTCGTACAGTCGTTTGATCTTTGTGCTCATAGTGCATTCCTGTTCTGGATAAAACGTAAAGTGACGGCTTCTTGAAACAAGGGGATTATATCGTATTTCCATTCCATTGCTCACCAGGCGTGGGCAGGATCGACAGGGTTTTCAGCAGGCCGGATATCCATGAGCATTTGATCCCGGGCATAAGACGCGGTTAGACTTGGAGAATGAGCGACTATAATACCCTTGACGATCTGCATGCTTCCCTGAGGGCGTGTCGGCTTTGCTCGCAGGCCGGATATGAAGTCCTGTCACAACCGATTTTTTCTGGTTCGCAAAATGCCAGGATGATGGTGGTTGGTC
>JAFGNO010000179.1 GCA_016926985.1 Anaerolineae bacterium | reverse complement strand
GGTTATCAAAATCACCCCGGAGCAACTGGAGGCTATTGAGCGTGATGCACCCAAGATCGCGACCCGGTTGTATAAACAGCTTGCGCGGACACTTGCCGAGCAGATGGTCGATACGGGGAAATTTCATGCTGAGCAAGAGAAATGATGAGGTAATGACATGACTGACCAGTATGAAATTCAAGAAGGACTATCAGATCTGTTGCTGGAGCCAGCAGGGCTGCGCGAACTGGATATACCAATAAATCTGGTGGTCGACCTGATCATGCGGATGCTTTTCCAGGAAGGAGATGTATCGCTTCAGAGGTTCTCTTCGATTATCAAGTTGAGCGCCAGCCTTCTGGACGAGATTCTTGTATCGCTCCAAAAGGAGCATCTGGTGGAGGTCGCTGGCGCCGGACAGCTAGGACGACTCAGCTACCGCTATTCGCTGACCGATGAGGGGCATAAACGCGCAGATGAAGCCTTTGACCGGTCTCAGTATATTGGCCCCGCCCCGGTGCCGGTGGAGAAATACACCCAGGCGATTATGCTGCAGACGCAGGAGCAAAAATCCCTGACAAGAGCTGATTTCCAGGAAGCGCTCAGTCATCTCATTTTGCCAGAGGGGTTTGAGAAGCAGATTGGCCCGGCTGTGAATAATGGCACTTCCCTTTTTCTGTATGGTCCTCCTGGGAATGGCAAAACAACTATTGCAGAAGCCATCGCGGAGTTGATCTCCGGGACAGACCCGATCTATCTCCCTTATGCGCTGACAATTGGCGGGCATGTGATTAACCTTTTTGACAGCCTGATTCACCATCCTTTTGAGGGAGAAGCTCCCCGGCGGACTACAGGGCAACTGGGTAGAGATGCCCGGTGGGGGGTATTCAAGCGACCAGTTGTGATGGCAGGTGGTGAACTGACCATGGAGGTGCTCGACCTGCGGTATGAGAACGTCGCCAAGTTCTACGAGGCTCCTTTACAGATGAAAGCAAATGGAGGGATGTTCCTCATCGACGACTTTGGCCGGCAGATCATGCGCCCGATAGAACTCCTGAATCGCTGGATAGTCCCGCTGGAAACCGGGATTGACTTCCTGCGACTTCGCACAGGACAGACGATGCGAATCCCCTTCCGGCAGCTTATCGTGTTCAGCACAAACCTTGACCCGTTGGATCTGGCAGACGAGGCTTTCCTCAGGCGAATCCAGATTAAGGTGCTGGTGGATGGTCCCGATGAACGCATGTATTTTCAGATCTTTGCACTGATGTGCCAGATGCTCAATATTGAGTTGGATAAAGACTCATTTCTGCATCTCCTGCAGCGCTGGTACCGGGATACCGGGCGTCCGATGCAGGCAGTACATCCCCGCGACATCCTGAAGATTGTCAAAGCGATGTGCGAGTTTGAAGGAGTCCAACCCCACCTGTCACCTGATCGCATTGACGCTGCCTGCAATATCTATTTTGTGGGGCATAAAGAAGCGGGCTGGGCACGGCAGCTTACCTAGTAATGCGTGGGTGGGCCGGCAAATTTACCCCGGCTGTGTGTGTTGCGAATTGCGATCCCTCAGGGTAGAATGCGCCGGATGAAGTTGTACGCAACGCATGGCACCGATCATTCGCAGGGCGGCAGGATGTGAGCCGCCCTGCCGCTGCATGGGGTAGGAATGGAGCAGAAGACTCCCGATAGTGATACACCTATCGCCGAAACGGGTGGTGGAGCAGGTGGGAAGTGGCGGATACGCCTTATAGCGGTACTGACTGTTGCTGTGGTGGTGATTGCCATTGCTTTCTGGACTGGCATTCGTGCACAGGGTTATGAAACTGTCACCGTAGACGGAGTTTTTAACCCAGACGGCCTGACTGTGTACCCGGTCAACGGGGAGGATGACCAGGCGCAGGTCAAAATCACCGCGATTCCCAGAGAGGCGTTTCTAAACGGAGACGGAGGTGCAGCGGCTTTACAGGCGCGCAATGTGCTCCCGGAAACGATTCTTCCCATCAGCCCTCTCTACACAGTTAGAATGCGCCGCGCCGAAAAAGTGACAGCTGAAATGGTCCTTCCCAATGGCGCTGACCCGCTTTCGCGCCTGGCGATCTATCGGTGGGATGAGGCGCTTGCCAGGTGGGTTTTTGTGCCGATTATCTACGATGCAGCCCGACAGATGATCGTGTTTGACATTACGCAGTCGCCCGCCTATGTCATGGCAGTGCATGTGACGCCCCCATCTCCGGCAGTTGGCCTGATGGTGGAGGAAGATGGGAGTGCCCCGGTACCCGACTATGGATTGGTTTTTCCCAGAGGGGCAGCGATAGCAGAAACCGGAGACCTGATCTGGACTCCGGTTATATCTGATGCTGCCGTTGTAATCCCGGTTGTTGAGAACCAGCGTGGGGGCTTTACAGCATATGACGATGCTGCGCTTGCCGACAGGTATATTGAGGAAATTGCCATATTTGTGGCACCTTACAGTGGTATTGCTATCGACTTCGCCATCTCTGGTGGGTTTAGTCCCTTTGTAGAGGCACTCGCAGAAAACCTGCATTCTGCTGGAAAACGCCTAGACATGATACTCCGTCAGGAAGATTTACAGGCGGTGGATTTGCCTGCTCTGCGTGCATACGTGGACGGATTCTGGGTGATGGGAGGATCAGACCCGGATGCATATCTTGCCGGGGGAGCTGTGCATACCATGCTGGAGTATGTAACCCGGGTGGTTGAGCGAGAGCATGTCGGGCTGATCGTGGATGTTTCACCTGTTGATATTGTTGGTGAATCGATCCGGGTAATCACTGTGGCGGAAGCGACCACACTGTTTGGTCGTCTTGATGTCGTCGATGGGTACATTGATCCCACCGACATGACAGTCCCGGTAAATCAGGAGGTCCCCCTCAGGTTTTCCGGTAAGATTGAGTCGCTGGGGTATGATGATGCACGGGGTATGAACTACCTGACATACCGCGACTCCCTGGGGGCAATTCACCACGTATATTTCCCGTCCGGATACAGTGTCCGCCAACAGCTGGAATGGGCACGGGACTATGCCATAGGTGGGGTTTCAATCAGCGGATTGGAAAATCACCTGTTTCCTGAGGATGTAATGGAGGGGGCCAGAGCCTTCTTGAACCAACAACCGGTCGATCCCCCGGACGAACTCTTCGTTATCTGGCAGGTGGTAACCCCGGCGGGCGCAGAGCAGATTGCTGCAGGCACCGGGCAGGCGGCCATACAGGTTATGTGGCAGGGAGCAGAGATTCCGGGACCGGCATCCATTTCCGCCCTGTTACGCATCGGAATGGTAGAAGCGCTGTTGGGTGAAATCAGCCTCCAGGTAATCGATAATTAACAGGGTCTTAGCAACCCGATTCAGGAGAGTCTATGACTAGAATGGATGGAAGGCAGAGCAAGACCAGATTGGTGCAGAATGCAGCGATGGTATGGATCGGATTCATGGTCGTTGCCTCGGTGATAACATTCCTGGTGGTCATGCTGGCAGTGAGCAGCCAGAAAGCGCGCGAGGCAGCAGAGGAAACACCCGCCCCTATTCTTGCGACATACCCTGCCACATATCCTGCTGTAACTGTGGTTCCCGATGATCAGATTGCCCAGCCGACCCGGTACCCAACCCCCGCAACTGTTGGGTTGGACAGCGAGTTTGCGCTTGGGGGGCAGGTCCCCGGCTTTTTCTCCCATGTTGCAGCCATGCATGATGCGGGTATGACCTGGGCAAAGCTCCAGATCAAATGGACTCCTGAAACTACGGTTGATCAAGCCAGGGAGTTTGTTGAAACCACCCATCAAAACGGTTTTAAAATCCTGTTGAGCATTGCCGGTGAATTATATCCCCAATCCATTGACTATGAAGGGTATGTTGCCTACCTTGAGGAGGTCGCAGCCCTGCACCCGGATGCCATCGAGATCTGGAACGAGATGAACATGGACAGGGAATGGCCCACGGGCCAGATTGATCCGGCGATCTATATTGAGAATATGCTGGCGCCGGCTTACACCGCGATCAAATCGGTCAGCCCGGAGACCACGGTGATTATTGGCGCGCCTACCCCGACGGGGTCTGACGATGATGTAACTGTCTGGGCGGACTGGCGTTATGTTCAGGGGTTAGCCGAAAAGGGGGCTGCAGATTACGCAGATTGCCTGGGGATTCATCACAATTCGGGGACAACATCCCCTCTGGCCCGGTCGGGCCACGCCTGGGATGGCGGAGATAACCATTACAGTTGGTATTTTCTGCCATCGGCAGAACTCTATTATGAGAAAATAGGAGGAAGGCTTCCTCTTTGTGTGACCGAGCTGGGCTATCTCACCCCTGAGGGCATCGAGGACCCGCTTCCTGAGAAATTCGGATGGGGCGCCGGGAATACGCTGGCAGAACAGGCGGCGTGGCTGGCGGAGGCAGTTGATCTTGCCCAGGAACTGGGTTATATACGCATGATCATTGTCTGGAATGTTGACTTTACCAACTGGGGCGATGACGACCCATTCAAGGCATATGCCATTATTCGCCCGGATGGCACCTGTTCTGCCTGCTCTGCGCTGCGGACAGCGTTAGAGAACTGACGCATGCTTACAGAGAAGCGCAGGAGGTAAAAATGGGGGAACCACCGGTTGGCAGTGGCCAGGCTTCGCCACGTGTCAGGCGGTTTCTGTTGCTCGCCTGGCTCAGTACGGTGCTGTTGGTGATAGCCTGTGTGCTGCTTGGCACTATCTGGTCCCTCAGAGTGGTGGAAGCCCGGCGGTCAGCTGCAACCTTGCCAATGTCCCCAGCTCCACCTGCAACGCCAGCAGCTAGTCTCTCTGTGCCAACTCCCATCTTTCTTTCCACACCAACTATAGCTCAAACGGGAGAAGCGCAGCCCACACCAACCATCCTGCCGGCTGCGGATAGCAGTTTTGGCTACGGTATTGCTGTGCAGCTTCGTGTCAGCTCACAACTGACCGTCACCCAGGTTCAACAACTGGGCATGAACTGGGTACGGCAAGATATCAGCTGGGCGGAAGTTGAACCGGAGCCCGGCCAATTCAATTGGGACATACTCGATCCTGTTTTTATTACGGCTTCGTCCAACAGCCTGAAAGTGCTTGTGACGATTTCTGATGCCCCCGATTGGAGCCGCCTGGCGGCTGTCGAGGGTCTGGACGGGCCTCCTGACAACCCTCAGGACCTGGCTGCGTTTGTGTCACAGCTGGTGCTGCGCTACCAGGGGGCCATTCATGCGGTTGAAGTCTGGCAGGAAATGAACATCAACAGCCACTGGAGCACAATAGAAGGGCTGAATCCACAGAGCTATATCGATCTATTGATCCCTGTAGCCGAGGCTATCCAGCAGGCGGACCCCGGGGTCATTGTCATCAGCGGAGGGCTCAGCCCAACAGGGACGGATGATGGGGTGAATGGGATTGATGATTACCGGTATATGCAGGCAATGATTTCAGCCGGGTTGCTGGAGATTGTGCACTGTGTTGGCGCCCGTCATGCAGGATATAATGTCCCGCCAGATGCGCCATACGACGCCATTCCAGGGGATCCGACTGCGTACTTTACCGAACCATTCAATAATCCACACCACAGCTGGTCATTCTATTCTACCCTGAGGGGTTACCACGACATAATCGCTGCAGTAGGCCGCGATATTCCCCTGTGTGTCACGGAGTTCGGCTGGCCGACAACAGGCGTCTTATCTCGTGAGGCTGTGCCTGATTATGTATTTGACAATTCACTGATAGAACAGACCGACTATGTGATCCAGGCGTTTCGCCTGATGCATGAATGGGACTTTGTGTGGATGGCCTTCCTCTCCAATCTGGATTATTCCCCGGAAGTTTTCGGGGCAGAGGAGGACGACCTCACGGTGTACTATCGCATTGTACGGCGAGACGGAACTCCTCGCCCCGTTTTTGATGCAATACAGGCAATGCCCAAACCACCCTAACAAAAAAAGGGAGCGCGGTATGCACCACGCTCCGGATTGTTTGTTTCTTGCGCAGTCTTAGATCAGAAATTGGTATTCTAGACCTGTGGTTCTGTGGGACTGCTGATTTTTGCTGCCAGCTGGCCCAGAATATGTCCGCTGAAGTATGCATTAAAGATTGGCATAAGCACACTCGCAAGCCCAGCGGTGATGCTCGTAGCAAGACTGGCAATGATGGATCCCAGGATGACAAAGACCAGGGCCATGCCGAAGTCGCCGATGTTATTTTTTACCAGGGCGATGTTGTCGCCAATCTGCAGGAAAGTGCCAATCTCTTCGCGATCAATGAACCGGATCAAGCCGCCCCAATAAACAATGCTGGCAAAAATGCCGTAAATTATGATAAGACATGAGCAGCATGATATTGCCACGATAACTACCGTGCCAAGCACTTCAAACAGGTCTTCGCCACCGAGGGCGGGGATCAGGAGAGCAATGGACACAGCCACTACGTATAGAATCGTGGGGATCTGGTAGATCAGCAGCCCGACAAACAGTTTGAACCCTGTGCGTAGTAAGCTTCCAAAATCCCAGCCAGGCAGCGGCTCAACACTGCCTTGCTTGACCCGTTTCATCAGCTCAAAACTCCATCCGGCAAACAGCATGCCTGCCAGAAGGGTGGATATACCCAGCAGGGGACTGAGAATAACAGCGCCAATCATAATCAACACGCCGATGCCCAGTTTTTTGAGCCAGTCAGCATCCTCAAACGGGAAAGTCAGTGCACGCATGAAATCCATATTTACCTCCAGTAGTACCAGCCGCAACAAAGCAGGATGGTGTGAGTTTGTGTACACTTAAGATTCTAATGCATTATAGAGCCTTCTCTGTTTTCAGCAAGTATCTCGTGGACAACATATATTAGAGACGCTATAATGCGCCGGGCCTGATGGCCTTGCAAGCCAGGAAGCAAGTCTACTTCATGAGCGCTTTATTGCCTGAAAACGGCCTACCTGCCGATGAAATAACATACCCTGACGAGAAGTCAGATGCGGTTGATAATGAGTTCGGACCGCAGGGAAAGCGACGCCCCATTGCCCTTGTTACAATATTGATTTTTGCCTGCATCATAACAGCGTCACTCTCTATGGCAGGCTACGGCGGTATGCAGGCCGGGCAGCGCGAGCGCGGTATACAGGCCACACAGACCACAACGGCGGAACTGGATATCCAGTATGCCCTTGGTATCCAAAACCTGAACAGCGGCGACTATAACATGGCTGCGCAGCGATTTGCGTGGATATTGCAGCATGATCCTGCTTATCCAGGCGCGGCGGCGCTGCTGGCCCAGGCCCGCCAGGGTGCCGCCCCGACGCAGTTTGTCCCCACGGCAATTCCAACCAGCTCTGCAGAAACGATTGATGATCAATTCGCCGAAGCAGTAGGCTATTTTGATTCAGGCCAATGGGAGATCGCTATTGCGCGGCTTCAGGGAATTATCGTCCAGGACCCGGCATACAGGCAGGCGGAAGTCCACGATATGTTAATCCGGGCATATACAACACTGGGGTTGACTTATGTGCGTGGCGATCGCATTGAAGAAGGTATCTTGCTGCTGGAGCAAGCAGCCCTGATACAGCCCCTCGATGCCCAGACTGAGGGCGAACTGCTGATGGCCACCTATTATGTAACAGGGAAAACATACTGGGGGCTTAACTGGCCGGTTGTGATTGAGAATTTCTATACCATTTACCGGATTGCCCCTGACTATCGTGATGTGCGCACCAGACTGTGGCAGGCCTATATCATTTTTGGAGATGAATTAGCCGCGACCGGTGCGTACTGCGATGCTGTCGAATACTATGAACAGGCACTGCAAATACGCGCTGATGATGAGGTTGAAGGATCGTACAGCATCGTGGTTGAAATGTGCGCGAATCCAACACCTGCGTCATCAGATACGCCAGAGACTGAGGGAACAATAACAGAAGAAGCCGAAGTGGTGACCACGGGGACGCCTGAGCCGACAGAGACCCCTGATATAGAAACACCTCCATATACGTCCACGCCGACCTTCACACCAACTGCTACGGCTTCTCCCACACCGTAATCCAGAGCAATTGATATTTAAGTTCCATGACGGTATACTTGCGGCAGTTCGGGGCGTAGCGCAGTAGGCTAGCGCGCTGCGTTTGGGACGCAGAGGTCGCCGGTTCGAGTCCGGCCGCCCCGACTGAAAACTCGCACAGCCTGCGAGTTTTTTCTGTTATTTCCTGACTCAAATGCGGGTGGTTTTACAGAATAAATGCCAGTACCAGAAGACCCCCGATCAGGATGGCTGCAATGATGCCAATCCGCTTTAGGTCCTCGGTCACGTAACGATATTCTTCTGCAAGATTAACTGGCTCAGCGGCTTTCTGCCTGGGTACGGGCTTCCGATTGGTCTGTACTCTTGAACGCTTTGCCATAACATCTCCTGTATTGGTATTTGCCATTTGCCTATACTTTACTGCTTCAATTCAGCAACGACCACAATTCGATTGATGTCAATGCGGTATGGGTAGCAGGATATCATCGTGAGCACTGGCTCTCGGGTTTGGGCTATCACATTGACTTCAGTAGGCGATACGATGCGCCAGTATAAGACTTCGTAGGTAAATACCTGACGCTGGGTTTCAACGAAAACCTCATCGCCAGCTCTCAGTTCATCGAGGTAGCGGAAGATTTCGCCGTAAATGTCATTGTGTGCTGAGAGAACCAGATTGCCGCTGCTGCCCGGAAGCGCCGACCCGATATGTTGGCCGACACCCTTTTGCAGCTGCTCCCATCCATCTCCCTGAACAATGGGGGCGTCCACGTTAATTGCCGGGATGCGCAGGCGAATGGCATGGTTAGGGCCGGGTGTTGGTACAATGATTGGGCCGGCAAACTGCTGCTCTACCAGCGGGCGCAGATGGGCGGGTACTTCATTGTAATTGGGCTGAGCGCCGCCCGGGTCGGTTGGCGGAGTATGACCACCGGGCAGCACCACCATTCCCAGGAGCGGGGTGGCACTTGCCGCAGGTATGTCGGCAAGCTGATCGGCCTGGGCCTGCTCAGAAAAGCGGTTGAGGGAGCGCAGATTCAGTGCGGCAAATACCAGCACGGCGACCAGACCAGCGGCCGCAGCTAGCTCAACTGCCAGCAAAACCCGATCCTGTTTCTTTCGTTTGAGCCTGCCACCAGCGCGTTGAGAATGGACAAAGGATTCAAAGGAGAGCGAGTCGGCGGGATTTTCCTCTGTCTCTATCACCGGGTTCGCAGTTTCTGCCGGAGGCACAGCCAGCCGCCTGCCAGAGTTCTCAAGGTGGCGCAACCGACCGAGACGCTGTTCCCGCTTCTTCAGCCGGAGAATCTGCTCCAGTTCTTCAATGGTCAGGTCGTCAACCGATCGCCGGTCACGCACAGTCAGGTCCCGATTTCACAGGATATCTTGCAGGTACCATATATCATAATCCTCAATAATCTCCTCTTGTGCAGACCACGCCGGATGCCTTGGACTTGTGACGAAGGAGGAAGGCGCAGCCTGATGGACTTCCGTCAGACCTTTTTCTATATTAAAGATGAGGTCGAAGACACTCTGCCAGGCAGATGTTAGATAGTAGTTGAGACCAGATGTCTCATCCTGTTTGCACATTTTAGGGCGACTACTACAATAGTAAGAACCATTTTAGTTATCTTATTTTATTAGGAGAGAGAAAAAATGGCAGAAACCCCTCAAAAGCCGGAGGAAAAAGCTCCTGAAAAGGACAAGAAGACCTCCCTGCTTAATCTAATGCGCTTCTGGCTGTTTGGCACGTTCATAATTGTATGGGCGGCCACTTTTGCCTACATCGGGATGTTTACCAATAAGAATGTCTGGGCTACGCTGGCAGCAGGCTGGCCGATCTGGTTGATCACGCTTGTGTTGTGCGTCATCGCCTATTTTGGTTATACAGTCTATGTAAATAAGAAGTACGGCTAATCCGGCAACAGATAACAACAGAACAGCAGGCGCAACAAAAAGACACCTCCCAACCAGGGGTGTCTTTTTGTTGAAGGGTTACGTCATTGCGTTGCCTATCCATCAGGATTCAAAATACCCAGAAGCTGCGCACGGGTATCTTTGGCTTCTGCCCGCAACTGTGTTAAAGACAGAGATAGCTGCCAGCCAACGGTCAGGGTGATGGCTTTGAAGATATGAAGCGAATACAGCCTGAAGTTGGCCCGGCTGTCGGCCTCCTCAATCAGGGCTTCCTCAAACCGGATCAATTCGCGGGACAGCCGGGATTGATTATTATCCCACAGCCGGTCCGCGGAACGCGCAAGCTGCTCTGCAGCCAGGTCGTCCGGCACCCCTTCTGCGCAGATGATATCCCCCTGCTGGGATAACACGATTGGCATTTCCTCCAGAATACGTGACAGGGAGGCGATATGCTGGCAAATTTCCTCGACCTGTTTGGGTGTCAGTTTTACCCGTTCTGCCAACAGAGGCGGATCAACGGGCAACTGGAAATCGTCCTGTTGCATCATCATGTCCTTATTTCATTATGCGATCATTTTACAGTAGCCGCCTGTGTGTCACAAGGCGGGTATGTGGGTAATTGGCATGTTTCTGGCGAGAGGCTATACTGCAAGGAAGCAAGGAGCTTGCCGGATTATGCTGGATTGGCTAAGGCAACTGGTAAAAAACAT
>JAFGNO010000178.1 GCA_016926985.1 Anaerolineae bacterium | reverse complement strand
GCTCAATTCGCCCCACAAAGAGCAGGAGGTGATCCGACTCCGGAATACCAATGGCATGACGGGCAATCTCTCTGGGTATAGTGTCAAACCGCTCTATATCAACACCCGGGGGGATGACCCGGATTTTCCGCATATCGGCCCCGTACAACCACATAAGCTGCACCCGCTCCGCAGGCGTTGCTGCCACCAGGTAGTCAGCCTGCTGCATAATTTCCTGTTCGGAGGTGATACGAATTGGCGCTTCCTGATCTTCCGAATCCGGCGCAATGCGATTTTTCATATGGCCCAGGGTATGAAACATCTGAACGGTGGGAATATGCCAGTACTGATTAACCTCAATGGCCGCCAGCCCGGACAGCCAGTAGTGACTATGTAGAATGTCGTATTTCAATCCTTCAGACCGGGCAAACTGGCGCACGTTTTCGGCAAATACGGGGATATGAGGATATATCTCAGGGGTAGAGACCGTTTCTTCGGGGCCCGCCGGAACGTGGATTACCCGGGTATGACTGCCCAGTGCCACGTCGTTAATATGGGGAACACAAGGGTCCTGGGACCGGGTAAATACATCAACATAGATTCCACGACGGCCTAACTCGGTGCTCAGCTCGCGCACATAGACGTTCATCCCCCCGGTCTTCTTCCCACCAAGTGTGGCAAGCGGGCAAGTGTGAACGCTCAGCATGGCGATTCTCAGGGGGTTCTGGCTGTTCACTCGCTAGCGCCCGATGACAATATTGAATACCTGTGTATCTACCGCGCCCATCCGGTATTTATAGTCTTCGCCACCCCTGAGAAAATCATAATACCTGAACCCGCGCGATATGGCATCCTCAATGCTGTAGGTCAACAGGACAATACCGGGGCTCAGGGCGCTGAATTCGACCGGATCCAGGCCCGAGTTATAAAGGAGCATCCGGTCGCGGTAGGCAAACTGCCACATTGCGGCAGCTTTTTGCCCGCCAACTGTCAGGAAGATCAAGCTGAGTTCGCCGGTTTCAAAATACGCCTGTCCCAGGTCTTCAAAGAAAACACGGTGACCGGGTTCTTCCAGGAAGGCAGCCTTTTCCTCGTTGCTTTTAGCCATAAGGTCGAGAAAGCTGTCAACTTCCGCAACCAGGTTGTGTTCTTTCCTTACCATATACCAGCTCACGTCACTGGCTTCGGCACGACGGCGCTTACGGCGCAGCTCGTGACGCTGTTTTTTATCGAGGCCAGACAGGTAATCCTCGTAGGTGGTTGGCAGGACAATCTCCGGGCAGACTTCCTGAACTGCCACATTTGCCTCAAGCCCATAATTTGCCGCCAGCCGGGGCAGCAAAGCCACTGTAGGAGAGCTTTCCGGCAGATTGCACAGGTCGATCAGGTCCCACGGGGGAGCTCCATTGCCCAGCAAAAAATCGAGAGAAGCCTGTAAAACCGCTTCCTTGTCCTTATCATGGGCAACTATATCCATATAATCGGTTACGTCAACACAGCCGATAAAGCGAATAACATTTTTATGCTCGAGCTGTTCGATAAACCAGGGAGCAATGCCCAGGAGGTTTCCAGCGTCATCCTGGACAGCAATAATCAGCAGATCCCCCCGTTGGAGATATTGCCACCAGGTTTTTTGCCAGGTGAGGTGGGAAAAAAATGTGTTGGAACGGCCCGGTTCGACAAGATCATCCCATCTGCCAGCAAGCTGTTCAAAAACTTGGGGATCCGTATGCAGGTATGTTTTCAAAGGATGTGCCTCTCGCAGATATATGGCTGAGGAATTCGACTCGTGAACCGACGCAAGGCGTGCTACGGGAACGGATTGAATGGCGGGGGGGAGTCAAAAAACAGGGACCACCATATCTGCCAAGGCCTGACAGAAACAGCCTGCGTCTCAGATGTTTCTGCAACGGGTATCTCAGGGGCCTGCTCGTAGATGGGCACTACGAGAATCTCGCCGTCCCGGACCATTTTGCCCTCGTCATGTGCCCAGGCTTCAATAAAGTAGGAACTGCCGTAGTACGCCTTGTCCGCTTCAAGTTCTTGATGCTCCTGGCGGAGTTGTTCAAGCGCCTCTTCCAGCAGGCGCTGCTCGTCGACCTTGTCCTGACCTTCCACAATACGCTGGCTGAAATCCAGAATAAGCCGCCCGCCAACCACTAACAGAGCAATAAGAATGATCTGCCAGTTGGATAGCCGAATCTGACGAAACCACTCCCGCCTGGATACTTGCCCATTTGAAGGCCCTTGGTTGTTGCTTGGTGTATTGCTCACCTGAGTTCCTGACAAAAAACCGGGCCTGGCGCCCGGTTCAATTAACTGTGCCGAAGGCGGGAGTTGAACCCACACGGGCGTAATGCCCACTACGCCCTGAACGTAGCGCGTCTGCCTGTTCCGCCACTTCGGCTTTCAAGATATTGTACCGATTGGAAGGAGTTTGTCAAAAAAACCGGGATGATTTCAACTGGCCTGATCCCACAAGACAGCCAGCGCCCTGAGCCAGGCATGGACGGATCGAAAAACAAACCCCGGCGCATCATTGGCGCCCTTTCCAATGAAAAGCAAGTCTGCATTGTTTTTGCGTCCCGGGATTCTGATCATCAGCTCGCGGGCAACGTTTACGGCAAAATAATCCCCGTCTTCGCTTAATGGGACAGCGGTTTGCTCCTCCAGATTGCAGGGTAAGGAAGCCAGATCATCCTCTGACAGGTCGAGGGAGAGTAATGGTTCACCATCAACCAGCAGCGCAGCCTGGATGTTCTGGTACTCATTAGCCCCCCCGGCAAGCGGCAGCAGGGTTTCTCGGAAATGCCGCAGCGTGTTTTTCATAATGCGCTCACGCGAACCCCTACCTGCCACTATCGCACCAATGGCATTCAGTGTCCAGCGCTCGGTAGCAACCCACCGGTACTGGCGGATGCAGGTTTTTGTCAATGCGTAAAGTTTCTCCTCGGTAGCCTCGATTTTGGTCAGGTAGCCGGTGATGTCGTAGCGGTCGATTACCTCACGCTCCGGGGCCATGCCCGGCTGACCGGTGCGGATAAACAACTGCGTGATGTTATTCTGCATGACGTCACGGATGTGATGGCACAGGTCAAGCCCGGCGGTGTCGGTTTCCATCACCACATCAATGAAGGCAGCAGCCAGTGAAGACCAGCCAGCAACCGTGAGCATCTGTTTTTCGAGCACATGGAGCGCCTCGTCCATGCTCTGGGCAGCATAGATATCCAGCGGCACACCATATACAGAAAAACTGCGCATCATGAGGCGCGAGAGGCTGAGCACATCTGGTTCATCATCGACGATGAGCACATTCCAGCGGTTGTTAAAGAACATTTGCCCTTCCTGTTCTGCGATCCTGACTCGCTATGGTTTGCGGGATTGCGATTGTGAAGGCGACTCCCCCCCCCGGCGGGGATTCAACAGCAATCTGGCCCTGCAATGTGACGGTGACCAGATTAAACACCGTGGTTAATCCCAGACCAGACCCTCCCTGGTCGCGTCCGGTGGTGAAGAATGGGTCAAAGATATGGGGCAGGTCATCCGGAAGGATACCCTTCCCATAATCCCTGAAGGTGATGATATAGGCGGGTTGGTCATTTCTCTGCGAAGCAGCAAGTACGATCGTAACCAGGCCGCCAGTTTCCGGCGTGTAGGCATAACGCTCGACGTTGGTTAAGAGATTGGTGAGCACCTGCGAAAGTGCGCCGGGATAGCCCTCCCAGACTGCCTCTGGAGGCGCCAGGTGGTTTTTTACTTGAATGGCGATTCCAGCCTGCCGGGCCTGAATCTCAAACAAGCGGACACAGTCATTAACAACCTTGACCAGGGGAACCGATTCGAGCTTCCCTCCCACCTGGCTGGCCGAAACATCTTTAAATGCTTTCACCAGTTCGCTGGCGCGCCGGGCATTGCCGCTTAAGATATCCGCAGCCTGAAGGATGTCGTCAAAAATAGATGTTAGCTCCGGGTCTGCCATCGCAGGTTTGAGCGTGTCAGCCTTCAGACGAGCGGCGATCACGCCAGCAGCCGTGTTCATCAGGCCAAGCGGTGTGTTCAACTCGTGCGCCACCCCGACCACAATCCTGCTGAGCGCGCGATGCTGCTCAATTTCCATCCTGTGGCGGAGTGCCTCCTCTTCCAGGATGCGGTAGCTGTTGTCCCGCACCTTGGCTGTTAACAATCGCAAAATGTGATAGGACGTGTTAGCCTGCGAATTTAGAAGCATATCCTGGAAGGTATGCTCGTCGATAATCAGGCAGTCGCAGGGGGAGATGGCAGCAACAGACGCTGAGCGAGGGCTGCTGTCGATCAGAGCCATCTCGCCAAAGTAGTCACCAGGTTTGAGCCGGTTCAACTCGACCCGGCAGCCCTCCTGATCCTGGAGATAGACCCGCACCTGTCCAGACAGGAGGACGTACATGCCATCAGGAGGATCGTGCTCATTGAATATGGTCTGCCCGGCAGCAAACTGGCGTTGAGAACCGGCTTCGACCAGCGATGCTAGCTGGGCATCCGATAGCAATTCAAATAGAGATATCTGCTTGAGCAAGCTGAAAGCGCTCATAACCTTGCCTGATGCTGTCGATTGGGATGAACATAAGCAGTATAGCACAGAATTGCTCTCTGCCCGTGCGCAGCAGAAGGACTTTAGGCGCAGATATTGCGCAGATAGAACGCACGTGCTATTCTTTAGGG
>JAFGNO010000177.1 GCA_016926985.1 Anaerolineae bacterium | reverse complement strand
GTTGGGGTGATCAGTGAGGCGATCTTTGTTGGCTTTGCTGTCAGGCCGGCCCTGAAAATTCTGCGCCGGGTGAAGCCAGTTGAACCGGCATTGAGTTTCAAGGTTTTTCTCGCTTTTTATATCCCGCTTGTCCTGACATCCCTGCTGAATATGCTTGTCCAGCCAATTGGGAGCGCAGCCCTGAGCCGGATGCCACTGGCACTCGAATCGCTGGCAATCTGGCCGGTGGTCAGCAGTATCAGCTTCATTTTCCGCAGTCCGGGGATCGCTTTTAACGAGGTCGTGGTCGCGCAGTTAGAAAGACCCGGCGCCGTCAGGCATCTCAGACTGTTCACCACCATACTCGGGCTGTCAACAACCGGTTTATTGTTGGTTCTGGTGACCACCCCGCTGGCTGAAGTCTGGCTTGTCAACTTTGCGGCGCTGTCGCCTGAACTGGCAGCTATCGCCTGGCCTTCCCTATGGCTACTCCTCCCTCTGCCCGCCCTGGTTGCCATGCAAAGCTGGTACCAGGGAAATATTCTGAACAGCCGCCACACCCGCTCGATTACTGAGGCAATTGTGCTGTTCCTGTCCACCAGCGCTTTGGTGTTGTGGGGAGGTGTTGCCTGGGGCAAGATCACCGGGCTGTATATTGGGCTCTCCGGATTTGCGCTGGCAACTGGTTTACAAACCCTCTGGCTGTGGATTCGCAGCCGCCGCGCAATCCAGATGACTGAGCGCGGCGATGCGATGGAAGCGGTGCCATCACCGGTCTCCAGGTAACCGGCAATATGTCAATCTGCCAGGCTACCCCAGCCCCCGCCACCCGGCGTCTCAATTCGCAGGATATCGCCCGACTTCACTGAAAAACTGGCCTTGCCAGGGAGGATACGTCGGTTTCCTCCCTGATCGGAGATCACTGTATTCCTGCCAGGCATACCGGGCCCGCCGCCCGCCAGCCCATAGGGAGCCTGCTTCCGCCGTTCTGAGAGAATGGTGACATTGGCGGAGGCGCCAAACCTGAACTCCCTGATCAGCCCGTCTCCCCCTTTATGCTGCCCGCTTCCCCCTGAACCCCGCCGGATCTCATAGCGCTCAATAGTTACCGGGAGGGCGTATTCCAGAGCCTCCACGGGTGTATTGAGGGTATTGCTCATGTGGCAGTGGATCCCACTGGCGCCGTCGTGGACGGCGTTGGCTCCTGCGCCACCGCCCATGGTTTCATAATACGCGTAGGGCAACCCGCTGGCAGGATCAATTCCGCCAAAGGAGAGGTTATTCATGGTCCCCTGGCTGGCCGCCGGGATCCGGTCGGGCATAGCCTGGGCCAATGCGCCGTAGATCACATCAACCAGGCGCATGGAGGTTTCTACATTACCCCCGGCAACGGCATGAGGCGACCCGGGATCGAGGATGGTGCCAGGGGGAATAATCACCCTGACCGGGGCAGATACCCCTGCGTTCATCGGCAGTGTGGTCCCCACAATGCAGCGCAGGATATAATTGATTGCCGAATCGACAATCGCACTGACCGCATTCACCGATCCTGTTACAGCGGGAGACGAGCCGGTGAAATCAGCGGTCAGCATGCCATTCTCAATGGTAATGGTTACTTTGATGGGAATGGGCTCCTGCACAATACCATCATCATCCAGCACATCCGAAAAATGGTAGCTGCCGGATGGTAGGTTGGCTATCGCTGCGCGAGTCAGGCGCTCTGCGTAGGCAATCAGCGATTCTGCCTGTCGACTCACTTCGGGCAGGCCATACCGGCTTACAATTTCCAAAAGACGCTGTGCGCCAATCCGGTGAGCAGCCTGCTGAGCAGCCAGATCGCCGCGTCGCTCATCCGGGGTACGTGAATTCCGGACAATTAAATCCAGCGCAGCCCGGTTGACGACCCCGCCGTCCACCAGCTTGATGGGGGGAATGATGATCCCCTCCTGAAACAGCTCGGTTGAGAGGGGCATCGAGCCGGGCGACATCCCGCCCACATCCGCATGATGGGCACGGGAGGCGACAAAAAAATCCGGCTCCACTGTGTTCCCCTCGACAAACACAGGAGAAACCAGCGTTATGTCTGGCAAATGTGTACCGCCCAGATAGGGATCATTCAGCGCAACAATATCCCCCGGCGCAAAAGGTGCTGCGTGCTGGATGGCAGCCATCACCGACGCAGGCATCGCCCCCAGATGAACCGGGATATGCGCAGCCTGGGCCAGCATCCGCCCGTCGCCCAGAAAAACAGCACAGGAATAATCCTGGCGTTCCTTGATGTTCGGCGAGAAGCCGGTACGCCCCAGGGTCACACCCATCTGCTCAGCAACTGAGGCAAAGAGATGTTTGAATATCTCAAGGGTGACAGCCGATGGGGTACGATAGGCATCACTCATGTTCGCAGGGGACATCCCAGACATCATCTGCAAATGCATCCTTCAGATCAAACCCTTCAACAACCCGCATCCGCTCCGCCTTGATGATGGTCTCGATTGCCCGGATGGTCCTTTTTAGTTTTTTCTGCCGGTTGTAGAGAACATAATCGAACTCTTTGGCAGCGCAGATCATGTCATGGGCAGTTTTCATTCGCTGTTTGAGGGATTGATGGTTCATTGTTTCGTCCGGGCGCTCTTTTATTCTCTTGATAAGAACGTCGGGAGGAGCAGTCACAAATATGGTAACGCACTCAGGGTAGCGCTCCTTCAGGCGGCGCGCCCCGGCAATATCCACCTCTGCGACGACCAGATGCTTATCGGGAGGGATATTCTCAAAAATATCAGCAGGCATACTGTAGGATTCCCCCAACCCGTACACATCATGGCCCAGTGGGTTCGCCTCATCTGCTTCCAGCAGCTTCTGGGCTTTTGACAGGGCAATAAACTCATCGGTGCTCACGAAATGGTATTGCACGCCGCTGACTTCCCCTTCACGGGGTTGACGGGTAGTGTAGGTGCGGATGCGATCCATCTCATCTGGATGGTTTGCCAGCAGTTTCTTGATGATGGTATTCTTACCAACACCGGATGGCCCGGCCACCACGAACAAGAGCCGTTCAAGGTGATGATTTTTCTTCCGCATTAGTTTTTCTACATCGGTCAGTCGTTTGGACATGTGCGCCAATCCCCGGAGCTAAAATGAGGGCCAAGTGATGCGGAATTATACCATAAACAACCTTACTTGACTGGCCAAAATTCCTGAAGGAGCACCGTTATATTATGAAAGTAATTATCCCGATGGCAGGCCTTGGATCACGCATGCGCCCGCACACCTTCAGCCAGCCCAAACCACTGCTGAATGTGGCCGGAAAGCCAATGCTTGACTACCTGATTGATCGTTTAGAGATGCTGCACCCTGAAGAATATATCTTCATTGTTGGCTATCTGGGAGAGCAAATTCAGGATTATATTACTGCCACCTATGATTTCAAGGCCCGGTTTGTGGTGCAGGATGAACTGGTCGGGCAGGCCCATGCGATCTACCTGGCACGTGAATACCTGGGCGGCCCGGTAATTACATTATTTTCTGACACGCTGTTTGAAGGCGACCTCAGTATTATCAATTCTACCGACGCAGACGCTATCGCCTTTACCATGGAAGTTGACGATCCCCGCCGGTTTGGGGTTGTCGAACTGGACAACAGCGGATATGTCAGGCGCTTCATTGAAAAACCAGACTCGCTTGAAAACAAAACTGCGGTCATCGGGCTGTACTATATCCACGATTCCCTGGCAATGCTGCGGGCAATCGAGAAGCAAATGGCCCGCAAGCAAATGACGCGGGGAGAATTTTTCCTGACCGACTCATTCCAGATCATGGTTGAAGAAGGCGCCAGATTTGTGACACAAACGGTGGATATGTGGCTGGACACGGGAAAGACGGAGGCAGTTTTAGAGGCAAATCGGCGGCTGCTCGAATCAGGGCGCGACAACAGCGAAAAACTGGCAGTTCCGCCCGGTGTGGCGATCCTTCCCCCGGTCAACATCCATCCGTCGGCAGTGCTTGAGCGGTCGGTCATTGGCCCGCATGTAACGATTGGTGAGGGCTGTGAAATACGAAACAGCAGCATCCGAAATTCAATCATTGATGCCGGTGCACAGGTCAAAAACCTTGTACTGGCCGATTCGCTGGTTGGCCGAAACACATTGTCGCACGGTGGATGCCATATTCTGAATATTGGCGAACAGTCGTCTATCGATCTGTCGTAGATTTTTACCCCTTACTCCCAAAAAGGATTGCTCAATGCAGACATTTGTTTCGAGGCGCGTGCAGGGGATCCCCCCCTCAGGGATCAGGAAGTTTTTTGATATCGCGGCAACCATGGAGAACGTGATCTCGCTGGGTATCGGCGAGCCGGATTTTGTAACCCCTGCCCCATTTCTGGAAGCAGGCATCCAGTCACTGAAGGATGGTCATACCCACTACACATCCAATTCGGGGATTATGGAGCTCAGAGAACTGCTGGGGCAGCACCTTGATAGGCTGTATGGGGTATCGTATGACCCGGAGACGGAGCTTCTGATCACCGTTGGTGTATCAGAGGCGCTCTATTTGACGCTCAACGCAATACTGGACCCGGGCGACGAGGTCATTCTACCAGAACCGAGCTTTGTCTCCTATGTGCCCGAGATCGTGCTGGCGGGGGGCAAAGCAGCAACCATCGCCACACATGTAGAGGACAACTTCCAGGTAACAGCTGGCGCCATCAGCGCCGCGATTACCGACCGGACAAAAGCTATCCTGCTCAGTTATCCCAATAACCCAACCGGGGCGGTGATATCCCGTGAGCATTTGCTGGAGATTGCCGAGATCGCTCGGAAACATGACCTGGTGGTGATCTCGGATGAGATCTATGACCAGCTTGTTTACGGCGTTGAGCATGTTTGCTTTGCCAGTCTGCCGGATATGCGTGACCGGACGATTACGCTGGGGGGATTCTCAAAAGACTATGCGATGACCGGCTGGCGGGTGGGCTACGCGGCAGCGCCGCCAGACTTACTTGGCGCCATGCGGAAGATCCACCAGTACACGATTATGTCGGCCCCAACCGCTTCGCAAATTGCAGCAATTAGTGCGCTAAAAGAGGGCCAGCAATATGTTGAAGCCATGCGCGAAGAATATGACCGCCGCCGGAAGCTCATCGTGAGAGGGTTGAATGAACTTGGCCTGCCCACTTTCGAGCCACGCGGTGCGTTCTATGCCTTTCCCTCCGTATCCGCCACGGGGCTGGACGATGAAATTTTTGCCGAGACGCTTCTCCAAGAAGAGCGGGTAGCAGTGGTGCCAGGCAGCGCCTTTGGCGCCAGTGGTAAGAATTTTGTGCGCTGCTCGTATGCCACCGCTTACGATAAAATCGAGGAGGCGCTGGAACGCATCAGGCGATTCATGGGGCGGCACGGCTAAAGTTTTCTGGACGCGAAAGGGACAGGCTATCTTCGTCTGTTTCTTTAAGATCTTTTAAGATGAGGAAAATATGGTCCTTCAAAGGGTGCTGATCGGGGCTGTAATCATTTTCCTGGTTCGTGTGTTCAGCGTCACGCTGTCAACACTCCGCTACCTGATGATGGGGCGCACGAGCAAAATGTTGGTCGCCGTCATTGCCTTTATTGAAGCATTGACGTTTGCCCTGACGTTTGGCATGGTGGCGGCTGATTTAACCAATATCTGGTACCTGACCGCCTACTCCGGCGGCTTCGCTGCCGGCACCTGGGTCGGCACCCTGATCGAGGAATGGCTGGGCCGTGGCTATCACTCAGTGAACATCGTTTCGATGGGAAATTCGCTGTCGATTACAAAAGCGGTGCGCGAAGCAGGCTTTGGCGCGACGCGCACCGCTGGCGAGGGCAGCAGCGGCTCAGTTGGGCTGATTTACGTGGTTGCCCGGCGTAAAGAGGTCCCCCGTGTGGTTGAGATCGCGGCCCAGATCGATCCCAAAGCATTTATCACCGTGGAAGAAGCGCGCACCGTCGTGCGCGGGCATATCAGCTATGGACGCAGTTGATACCGGAGATCAGGAGTAAAAGTCTTTTAACTGCCGGGTTGGCAGTAAAATCTGGCCTTCAGTGGTATCACCCACCGCAAGAACCTGCTCCGGGCGCTGGTCAAGCATGTATGAGCAATAAGCCGCCACAAGGGCGTCAAGCTGTCCGGGCTGATAGATCGTATTGAATTTTAGCTGCCCGGTGCGGAGACGATGTTCCGTAAACTCTTCCAGCAAACTCATGGGATCGGGCACATTGATGCCCAGGTCGAATAGAATAAGCTGCCGCTGAAGTATCCCCTCAAGACGAGGTTTGGGGTAAGGCCACTGCCCGATCAGAACGGTAAACGCAGCAGAAGGAACTGTTTCAAACAACCTTTTGTCGCCTACAGAGGGATAATCCTCATAGCCCTGCTCACGCAGCCGCTCATAAAGCTTCCATCCATCATGCACCCAGTCTGAAAGACGATCCTGCCTGAAATCTGTATTGGTGATGTAAATCCCGCGACGGCGAAGCTCGTACTCGGCAACACGGTAGTTTACATAGGTTTTTTGCGAAGGGGCCAGCCCTAACCGTTTCCGGTAGCTGGACTGCCGCATCAGCCCGGCGTTCGGCCCACATGGCGCGCCAATTGCACAAACTGCCCTGGGATAGGCTGCAATGTGCTCAACAACTGCCTCCAGCGGTTCAGTGGACAGGTTAAGAATATGCAGTGTATGGTCAAGCACAGCCAGAGTGACAATGCGTTCTCCATCGGTTGGATCGATGCCAATATAGACAGAAGGGCTGGTCGCCATATTTCCTCTTCTCAAACGCTGAAGGGAATGCAGGGTTTCACCAGCAGTATACAATACACTCTGTTCAAGGCGAAAGCAGGTGGCAGGACGGCAGATAGCTGTGTAGACTACGGGCGTGGAACGTCAAAAACTGCAAGGAACTGATCTCCTGCCGCTGATCCTGCTCATGGCGCTTGCGCTGACAGCAGGCATTATTATAGCTACATCGGTCACAGAGCAAATCCCCCACCTTGAGGATGAAATCGCTTACCTGTTTCAAGCCCGTATCTTTGCCCGAGGCAAGCTCTGGGCGTCCCCACCGGTCAGCACATCGTCCTTCTACATTCCCTTTGCCCTGATTATCAATGAAAAATGGATAGCCAAGTACACAATTGGCTGGCCAATGCTGCTGGCTGTCGGCGAGCGGTTCTCCGCCGGGTGGCTGGTGAACCCGGTCCTGGGCGCGCTGACCACAGGAATGACCTATCTGATTGGGCGGGAGATATTCGATCGCGGGGTGGCCATCACTGCAGCCGTATTATGTGCTGCATCTCCTTTCTTTTTGATCCAATCCGGCACATTGATGAGCCATATGTTTTCAGCTTTCTGTGTGGCCTGCCTGACACTGGCCTATCTCAGGCTGGCCCGCATTCCCAGCCGTTCCCGCCGCCTGGCCTGGGCATCTGTTGCAGGGATATCCCTGGGATTTCTCTGGCTCACCCGTCCTCTGACCGGGCTGGCTATCCTGATCCCGTTCGTGATTCTGTTTGCCAGACTGCTCTGGCAAAACCCGCGCCAGGCAGCACCAGATATCGGTATCCTGATCGTCATCGCCGCCCTGATAGCTGCTCTTCAGCCCATTTACCTGTATATGGTCACCGGCAGTCCAACCACCAATCTCTATACACTGGTATGGCCTTATGACCGGGTAGGTTTCGGTCCTGGTTATGGCCCCTATGAGGGGCACACCCTCCAACAGGCGCTGCGCACCGCCGGTCAGGGCCTTGAATTGTGGTCGAGCGAACTGCTGGGACTGCCCTATGTGAGCTGGCTTCCGGTTATCGCCGGGACAGCGGCCCTGTTGGCCCGGCGCAAAGAGAAAGCGCAGAGCCCGATCTTCCTGCTGGCAGGGCCCTTCGTTGCCCTGGTTGGGGTCTATCTGATCTACTGGGTGGGGGCGCAGGTTTACGGGCCGCGTTATTACTTTGAAGGCCATACCGGCCTGATGATCCTGGCAGCAGTGGGATTACAGGCAGCGGGAGACATTGGGCTGAAATGCTGGAACCGGTTGCGCAAGCACACTGGCAGCCAGCTATTGGCGCAGCAGATTTCACACTATCTGCCGCTGGCCCTTGTTCTGGCCATAAGCTCAAGCGTGTATCTGCCCAATAGAATCGATGACTGTCAAGGGCTTTACGGCATCACGCGGGCGCCACTGGAGCAGCTCGAAACAATCCGGGGAGAAAATGAGGTGCTTCTTTTTGTCAGGGGCAGCCGGTGGATCGATTATGCTGCGCTCTTTTCGGAGAATACACCATGGCTGGACGGCCCGGTCCTTGCCGCACATGATATGAACGAGGGGATGACCAGCTATATTCAGAGTCAATTTCCTGAACGAGAAGCCTGGTTCTACAGAGATGGGATGTTCACGCAAACACCCACACCGTATGATTAAGCGGGGAAGCAGTTTCCCGCCTCCCCGCTGATAGCTATCCCGCCCAGGTAATCAGGCCCAGATGTATGGTACGGCGCATATCTGGATGCTTCGGGATGATGCGCACCGTATAGCCATGACGCCCGGTCACGTCAGCAATGAAAGTGGTGGTGTAGTAATACCAACCCTCTCCCCTTTCATTACCATCAACCGGCTGCATGTCATAGGTACGCCCCCGTTCAATTGTCCCCTGCTTGTCCACAATACCGGTATAAAGCTGGATGGCAACATCATCCGGCTGAAGGGCGCCGAGATAGACTTCCACGTTGATGGTGAGCGATTCTCCTACATGCACATCATGCCGGGTTTCGAGAACAATATCACTAATCTGAATAGAGTCCCACTGGCTTTGCAGGTGAGTGAGCCACCTTGCATAGGCAATTCCACGCTCATAGTTGTTGTCGGCGAATTGCTGCTCCTGTTCCAGGGCAACATAATAGAAACGCCGGGTATATTCCTGCACCATGCGCGCAGTGTTAAAGATTGGCCCCAGTTCACGCAGACAGGCTTTCATGCGCATCACCCACCCACGCGGGATATGGTCACTGCCACGCTCATAAAAGGTCGGGACAATATCTTTCTCAAGCAGGTCATACAGGGCATTTGACTCGATATAGTCCTGCAGTTTGGTATCTGTATAAGTTTCACCTGCCCCAATAGCCCATCCCAACTGCCTGCGGTAGGCTTCCGCCCACCAGCCATCCAGAATACTGAGATTAAGCACGCCGTTCAGGGCGGCCTTCATACCACTGGTGCCACTTGCCTCCTGGGGGCGGCGAGGCGTGTTCATCCAGACGTCTGCTCCCTGGGCCAGGTAACGAGCAACCACCATATCATAGTCCTCAAGGAATACGATCCGGTTGCGGCAGTCGGACGTTCTTGCGAAGTGAACAATCTGGCGGATGAACTCTTTACCATCGTTATCATGGGGATGTGCCTTCCCGGCGAAGATAAACTGCACCGGGCGATCGCCGGTCAGCAGATCAATAAACCGATCCTGTTCTTCGAGAAGCAATGTGGCACGTTTATAAGTAGCAAACCGGCGGGCAAAGCCAATGGTGAGTACATCCGGGTCCAGCGCCTCGTAGGCCATATCGATTTCAGTGGGGGGAGCGCCGCGCTGCTCAAGCTGGGAAACCAACCGGTTCCGGGCAAACGCAACCAGTCTGGCCCGACGGCTTTCGTGCGTCCGCCAGAGTTCCTCATCGGGTATGCCCGTCGCCCGCTGCCAGACACGCTGATCGGTAGGATCTTCCCGCCAGCGTGGGCCCAGGTATCTATCAAACAACTGGGCCATATCCTTCGAGACCCAGGAGAACGTATGAACCCCATTGGTAATCGACTGGATAGGAATTTCCCGGAGTGGCACTCCCGGGTAAACATCCTTCCACATCTCTCGTGCGACCTCGCCATGAAGCCGGCTGACCCCATTGGCATAGGCCGACATCCGTAAAGCCAGAATTGTCATGCAAAAATGTTCTTTTGCATCCTTGGGGTTGGTACGTCCAAGTGCCAGGAAGTCCTCACGAGACAATCCCAGTGCCTCTCGGTAGGTTTTGAAATACTTTTCCATCAGATCCGGCGCGAAGTAGTCATTACCAGCCGGGACCGGCGTATGTGTGGTAAAGACATTGCTTGCCGACGTGATCGCGCTGCCCTCGGCAAACGATATCCCATACTGTTCCATCAAAATCCGGGTCCGCTCAAGCGCCATAAAGGCGGAATGGCCTTCGTTCATGTGACATACAATCGGATCCAGCTCCAGCGCATATAAGGCGCGCAGCCCACCAATTCCCAGCAGAATTTCCTGCCTGATCCGCGTCTCCCTGTCCCCACCATAAAGTTGATCGGTCAGGTCCTGATCGGAACGCTCATTCTGGGGAATATTCGTATCCAGAAGATAGAGGTCGATGCGCCCAACCTGAACACGCCATATCTGGGCATACACCGTCCGACTGAGCAGGTCAACACCGATCAAGATCGGCTGGCCTTCTGCATCAGTCACAAGCTGCAACGGCATGGTGTAAAAGTCATTTTCAGGATAGGTTTCCTGCTGCCACCCGTCGATGTTCAGGTACTGCCGGAAATATCCCTGCTGGTAGAGCAGGCCGACCCCCACCATGGGAATGCCCAGGTCGCTGCCTGCCTTCAGCACGTCGCCGGCAAGGACGCCCAGCCCACCTGAGTAGTTGGGAATGCTCTCAGTCAGGCCAAATTCAAGTGAAAAATAGGCAATCTTGGGACGCTCTTCCAGCCCGAATTCGGAGGGGAACCAGGCCGTTTTACCGCTTTGAATATAAGAGTCAAAATCGTTGACAACACGCTCAAAATGGGCAAGAAAACCCTCGTCCTGAGCAAGCGCATTAAGTTTGCTCTGGCTCATCAAGCCCAACATTCTCACGGGATTGTGATCACATTCTTCCCAGAGATTACCACCCAGGCGTCGGAACAAATCTATCGTCTCGCGATCCCAGGCCCAACGGATATTATAAGCCAGTTCTGGAAGCCGACTCAGGGCCTCCGGCATGGAGGATACAACCTTGAAGGTCGCTACAGGTTTCATGGAATTTCTCCCTAAAATTTACCTGAGAGAATAATCAGCATTATGCACTGGATAGCAGACTAACCCCCAGCGCTGCAAACGATTATTGACCAGATTATGAGATATATCAAGGTGGAAACTGTCGCAAGATGCTACAATCTGGCTGCGCGTTAATCCACAAGCATCTTACAACAAAAACGGATAGAGGCAAGTATGGCAAAAACCCGAACAGTCTATGTCTGCAAGGAATGTGGTCGTACCAGCCCCCGGGAACTGGGCCGCTGTCCTGGCTGCGGCGCATGGAACAGCATGATCGAGGAAATTGAAACGACCGCTCAGGGAACAGGCAATTCTGCCTCATATCAACTGCGCTCATATCCTCAACGCCTCAGTGAAATTGAAGGCGACCCTTTTGAGCGAATACCAATTCCTGTTGAGGAATTCGCCCGTGTGCTGGGAGGCGGCGTTGTGCCAGGCAGCCTGATCCTGATTGGGGGCGAACCGGGTATCGGAAAAAGCACCCTGCTGCTCCAGGTCATTGCCGTGATGGCCGATTACGCGGGGCCTGCCCTGTATATCTCCGGTGAAGAATCAACCCGGCAGATCAAAATGAGGGCCGAACGGCTCGGGATCCAGACCGACAACCTTTTCCTGGCAACCGAAACAAGCCTTGGGGCTATCATGAGCCACGTTGAGACCATTCAACCCCGTGTTCTGGTTATCGACTCGATCCAGACCACCTATGACGATAATCTTGACTCGGCCCCTGGCAATGTTGCCCAGGTCAAACAATGTACACTGGCCTTCCAGCGCCTGGCAAAAGACAGCGGCATTGCGGTGTTCTTGGTGGGCCATGTGACCAAAGAGGGCAGCATCGCCGGGCCGCGTGTCCTGGAGCATATTGTGGACACGGTGCTGTACCTGGAGGGCGATACCTTTCAGGCATTCCGGCTGCTGCGGAGCATCAAAAATCGCTTCGGGGCGACCTCAGAGGTAGGCGTATTTGAGATGCGGGGCAGCGGGATGGTGGAGGTAACCAACCCGTCTGAAGCGTTTCTTGCCGAACGTCTTGTGAATGCATCCGGTTCGGCGATTGTTGTCACAATGGAAGGCACGCGCCCACTGCTGGCCGAGGTGCAGGCGCTGGCTACCATGACCAGTTTCTCCAACCCCCGGCGCACCACCAACGGGGTGGATTTTAACCGGACGCTGCTGGTCAGCGCCGTCCTGGCCCGCCGGTCGGGAATCCGGCTGTCTGAGCAGGACCTGTTTGTCAATGTCATCGGCGGCCTGCGAATTGATGAGCCAGCAGCCGACCTGGCTATCGCGCTGGCTATCGCCTCCAGTGTAAAGGATCGCCCACTCCCAGCCGATTTAGTGGTAGTGGGTGAAATCGGTCTGAGCGGCGAGCTGCGTACGATCAGCCAGCTTCCGGCGCGGCTGAATGAGGCTGCGAAACTGGGGTTCCGGCGGGCGCTGGTTCCCCGGTCAGTCCGGCGGAATGACGAGGACCTGCCAGGCGGCATCCAGACCATCCCGGTACGGTCGCTCGATGAAGCACTGGATGTTGCGCTGCGCCAGGGAACTACCTGATCACCAGGATCAGGCAAAAGCCAGCCGCCAGTGTGCTGAGAATGAGGACAATATAATCAGAGGGGCAGAGGCTGATATCATGCAGGGTGGTGCGCGTATGCCGCCCCCTGCCCAACCCATAACCGCGTGAAGCCAGTCCAATAGCCAGCGAGTCGCTCATGCGCAGCGACGCAATGATCACCGCGATCAGGGTGGGGACTGCCGCGCGGGCCTGTTTGATCATCCCCCCAGTTGAGAGATCCCATCCGCGGGCCTGCTGCGCCTCGCGCAGGGTGGTATGAAGCGCACCAATTGTCCCCGCATAATGCACAGCCAGCCCAATCATGACGGCCCAGTTGTAGGGCAGGCCCAGTTTTTGCAGGCCGCGTATCAGCTTCTGGATTGGTGTGGTGCTCAGTGGAATAAGAACACCGAAAGCTGCCCCGGTCAGGCGCAGGGCATAGCGCAAGCCGGTCAGCAGCCCAACATCGGTCATATGGATGCGCCAGAAGCGGAAAACCACCTCGCCGATGTTCTGAAGCAGCAGCGGCTGGAGAATGAGGATAAACAGCAGCAGGATTGTCAGGGTGCGCCAGGTGCGAAAAATTACCCTAAATGACACGCCACCCACTATCAAGATAAGATGCGCAGCAGCAACCAGCGAAGCCAGAAACCAGATCTCTTTTCCCACCACGCACAGGGTAACGATAAGTGCCATCAGCCAGAGCCTGGTGCGCGGATCAAGCCGGTAAAGCATTCCACTGTTCCTGATGGCCTGACCAGACAGCCCTGTTGCCATCACTTCAGGCCCCCCAGCAAGAAACAGGCTGTACCTTCGGGTGTCAGGTCTCCTGCCAGCGCAGCGCATTCAAGGGCTTCGGCCAGCGCCAGCGAGAAAGGCTTCTCTACCCCGGCGCTGATCAGGGCTGAGGCGTTCGAAAAAGCCGCTTCAGGGCAGGCATCGACGATCAGCCTGCCCCGGTCAAAGACCAGCACCCGCTCTGCATACCGGGCGGCAAAGTCCATTTCATGGGTGATAAGTAAGATTGTTCCACCGTTCTTATGCCATTCGGACAACCAGGCACCGACCAACGCCTGCTTCTCCCTGTCAAGCCCGACGGTTGGCTCATCAAGTGCCAGAATAGGGGTTTCCATCGCGGCTATGCTGGACAGAGCTGCCAGCCGCCGGTTGCTGAAGCTGAAAGCCGCAGGGGGCAGATCAGCTAAAGCCTCCAGCCCAAACCGCTCAAGGCTCCGGGCTACCGCATGATTCAGCCGATCTGGAGAG
The DNA here is from genome assembly GCA_016926985.1 of Anaerolineae bacterium. Classification (GTDB taxonomy): domain Bacteria; phylum Chloroflexota; class Anaerolineae; order Aggregatilineales; family UBA3940; genus JAFGNO01. The sequence goes on along the minus strand of JAFGNO010000177.1, from coordinate 6,116 downwards.
AAACCCAGATTGCCCGGCCCGAATACAATTTCCTCCCTTAACGTGGCACTGAATATCTGGTCTTCGGAGTTCTGGAACACATAGCCAACCTGCGCGGCAAGCTGTCCGATGGAAAGCCTGGCCGCATCCTTGCCCATCACGCGAACCACACCTTCCTGGGGGCGCAGCAGGCCGATCAGGTGTTTGGCAAAAGTGGTTTTACCCGCGCCATTGTCGCCCAGAATAGCCACAAACTGCCCCACCGGGATCGATAAGTCCACTGCTTCCAACGCCCGGTTCACACCGTCATATGAGTAAGTCAGATGCGCAACCTCTATGGCAACCTGTGGGGCCTCAACAGGCGATGGGGCAGCAACAGGGGGCTGGCAGTCTCCGACAATGGGGATGGAGGCAGTCTGCCGGATCGCTTCTTCAGTGGTCAGGCAGGTCAGAGAATAATCTGAACGGGCATTCACCACCATCGAAAAAACAGAAGCAGCAGAACTGATGTAGGGCTTAGCAACTACAGCATCGTAGACAGAAGCACTGTCAACAATGATTCCGTCATCCAGAAATAAAACCTGGTCGGCAACTGCCGTCAGCAAATCCAGGTCATTGTCGGCGAGGACAATAGTCAGGTTGGTTTCGCGCCGCAGCCGGATAAGGCTCTCCTGCAAAATGCGACGCGCCAGCGGGGAAAGGCCGCCAGTTGGCGTATCAAGGATCAGCACCCGCGGTTGAAGCGCCAGCGCAGCGGCAATTGCCAGCCGCTTTTGCTCTCCACCGGACAGATCGGTTACCGGCCTTTTGAGCAACCCATCCGGCAGCCCGGCAGCCGCCAGGGCATTTCTGATCCGATCAGGCATTGCGGCAGCCGGCAGGCCCAGGTTCCCCAGGCCCCAGGCTATCTCATCTTCCACCGTCTCGTTGAATAACTGACCCGTCAGGTCCTGCATTACAAGGCCGATGATATCAGCAGCCCAGCCAACTGGCTCTACCTGTACATCGCGGTCAAAAACCCGGATTTGTCCTTGAATTCGTCCTGAGGTAAGCCGGGGTGCTAAGCCTGCCAGGGTCAGGCAGAGAGTTGTCTTCCCTGACCCATTTGGCCCTACAATGCCCAGGCATTCGCCTGATTTGACCATAAACGACAGATCGTGGAAAAGTGTGTCCCAGGTATCTTTAGTGAAAGGGGAGGGGTGCTCGTAGCTCAGCCGCTGGACGGTGATCATGGCGCTGGCAGTGGTTTACTCCCCCATCTGGCTCAGGCGTGGGTAGGCTCGCAGCACGCCGAGATAAACCAGCCCCCCCACCGACCCGACCAGTACCTGCACCACGTTGAACCAGACTTCGCCTACTGCCCCTGATGGGCCTCCCCAGATAGGCACCAGCATCTCGCCAAGAAAATAGCCACCAACGACAATGACACCGCCCACCAGGAGGCTGATGAATAACCCTACCCCTGAGCCCTTCATCTGCCGGTATATCAGGCCAACCACAAGCCCCTGGAGTCCGTGAACAAGCAGGGACAGCGGGGCAAAATGCGCATAGCCACCGGATAAGAGATCGGCCAACGCCGTTCCAACCCCGCCAGCAATCATGCCAGCCCAGGGTCCAAAAGCCAGCGCTGTAAAGTAGATCGCTACATCGCCCAGGTGGGTATAACCAATTGGGGTTGGCACAATTGGCCTTGTCAGCGCAAAGACCAGCGCAGTCATCACGCCGGTCAGTGCCAGAATTCTTGGATTGTTGAGGTCAAATTTCATATCCCCCTCCATTACTACCACGGCTGTCCACCGACAGCCATGACAGACCTTCGATATCTACAGTTTACCTTAATTGGGCAAGGGATGTATAGCCAACGTGTGTGGCTGCAAGGCGTTGCCGGATCAGTGGGCAATAAACTGCTCGACCCATCCCAGCGAAAGCGCCCCTGCATAAGCGATAAGCAAACCCTGAATAGTTTTCCCCAACCAGGCAGCGGCCAGAAACTTCCACCACTTGATGCGCAGCGACCCGGCAACAATACCGGCCATATCAAACACCGGGTTAGGGATAGCTGCAAGCAGGGAAATGATAATGACCCCATAGCGGCCCATCCAGGATTTAAGACGGTGGTACATCTTCAGGTTATCAATCACCGCGCTGCCCCCATACCCGGCAGCGTAACCGGTCAATTCACCCAGCGCAGCGCCAGGTCCGGCGACCAGGCCAACCAGAAGCGGATTCAGCGTGCCACCCAGCGCAAACACAAAGATCAGACCGGGGACAGGGAGGATGACGGTGGCATTGCCAATGAGCATGGCCAGGAATGCCCCGGCATAGGCCAGTTTGTCGAGATTCCTCAAATGCTCCTGGAAAATAAAAATCCCCAACGTAACCCCCACTGCAAAGAGGATAGCCAGGGCGTGCTTCAGACCAAATTTCTGCCGCTCGACCTTTGCAGCAGCCTCTGATGAGCCAGTGCTGTGTTCAGTCATCCTGCCTCCGGATGGATTGAATACGGGCGATGACCATTTCTAAAGCGACTTCATTCAGACCGCCTTCAGGGATAATCACGTGGGCGTAGCGTTTGCTGGGCTCAACAAATTCCAGGTGCATGGGGCGCACGGTCTGCATCCACTGGGTAGTCACCGAATCGATGGTGCGCCCGCGCTCGCTGATATCACGTCTCAGCCGGCGGATGAACCGGACATCATCATCTGTCTCAACGAAGATACGCACGTCAAACAGGTCTCTGAGCCGGGCTTCTGTGAAAATCAGGATACCTTCGATGAGTACAATACGCTGCGGCTGGACTACTTTAACATTTTTGGTGCGTGAGTGCGTTGAGAAATCATAGATGGGCACATTAACTGGCTGACCCTGCTTGAGCGTACTGATATGTTCCACAAACAGATCGGTGTCCAGCGAATCGGGATGGTCAAAGTTGATCAGGGAACGCTGAACGGGGGGCAAATTGCTGAGGTCTTTGTAGTACGCATCATGGGGCAGATACGCAATATTGCCCTCCCCAATCCGTTCCAGCACCACGCGGGCTACGGTTGATTTACCTGCCCCGCTCCCACCCGCCACGCCAATCGTGATTGGCTTTATCTGCTGGCTGTCTGGCCCCATTGTTTTCTCCAACGTCACAAAAACGCCCCGGAGGAGTTCCGAGGCAAGAGCCACCCATGGGATTTGAACCCATAACCTGACGCTTACGAAGCGCCTGCTCTGCCGATTGAGCTAGGGTGGCATGGCGCTGCGATTATACCAGCCGCCCGGAAAGCGAGCAACATCGATCCCTGCGGCTTTTGCTTGCTTTCCTTCTTTGTGGACGCTACATTCTCGCCATCACTGTTGATTGGTTTATGAAGGGAGAAGAACATGGGCAACATACCATTTCGCGAGCGCCTGAAACAGGGGGTGATCCTCGCTGACGGCGCCATGGGCACCACGCTCCACGCTTCTGGTGTAGATCTGTCGACCTGTTTTGATCATCTTAACCTCACCCATCCAGCGGTAGTATTTGACATTCACCGCGACTATCTGGATGCAGGCGCAGAGATCATCGAGACTAACACCTTTGGCGCAAACCGTTTCAAGCTGGCAGAGCATGGACTGGAGGATTCGGTCGTCGAGATCAACCGGACAGGCGTATCGCTGGCGCGGCAGGCAGTCTCTACGTCGTTCAAGCCTGATATCTATGTAGCAGCCTCAGTTGGCCCGCTGGGTGTATGGCTTGCCCCATTTGGACGGGTGACCTCCCAGCAAGCTTATGAGGCGTTCCATGAGCAAATTTCAGCCCTGTGTGATGCAGGGGCTGATGTGCTGATTCTCGAAACTTTCTCCGACCTCCACGAGCTGCGAGAAGCCGTTCGTGCGGCTCACAGCGTCTGTTCGCTGCCCATTATCGCTCAGGTGACCTTTACCCGTGATGACCGGACAATGCTTGGCGATACCCCGGCTCAGGCTGCACGGGCGCTGGCCGAAATGGATGTAGACGTGATCGGGGTAAACTGCTCGAATGGCCCGGCGCAGATCATGCGCATTGTCCGCGCGATGCAGGCGGCATTGCCTTTGGATCTGGGAATGCTGTTCTCGGCTGTTCCTAACGCCGGATGGCCTGAGAATGTCGGTGGACGTGTGATGTATGCATCTGGCCCGGATTATTTTGCTGATTATGCGGTCGCCCTGCGCGACCGGGGTGTGTCGATTGTTGGAGGATGCTGCGGCACGACACCACAACATATCGCGGCCATGCGGGAAGCGCTGGACAACCCGGCTTTTGTGACTCCCATTGTCATTACAGAGGGAGTCGTCGATGAAGAAATACCCGTTGCGTCCACACCTGCCCCCAGCCAGCTTGCACAGAAACTTCGGCGGGGCGATTTTGTGGTAGCCGTTGAGATGACACCACCGCGAGGCATCGTGCCGGACAAGCTGCTTCAGGCCGCCCAGATGCTGCTGTCTGCCGGGGCAGACGTGGTCGACGTGACCGACAGCCCGATGGCCCGCATGCGAATGAGCCCCTGGGCTGTCTGCTATTTACTCCAGAGCCGGGTGGGTATTGAAACGGTCCTGCACTTTCCAACCCGGGGCAGGAACCTGCTGCGGGTGCAGGGAGACCTGCTGGCTGCCCATGCGCTGGGAATCCGCAACCTCTTTGTGGTGATGGGCGATCCTACGCAAATCGGTGACTATCCTGATGCTGCGGATAATTATGATATTGTCCCTTCTGGCCTGATCCGCCTGATCAAGCAAAGCCTCAACCTGGGAAAAGACTGGGCCGGTAACAACATCGGCGAACCGACCAGCTTTCTGGTCAGCGCAGCTCTGAATCTTAACCCGCCTGATATCGACCGTGAGATGAAGACCCTGGAGAAAAAACTGGCGAGCGGGGCAGACTACCTGCTGACGCAGCCGGTATATGACGTGGCAGCCTATCGTGATTTTATAAAGGAATACCGGCAGCGTTTTGGTGAGATGGAGACACCTGTCCTGGTGGGCCTGCTGCCTTTATACAGCGTTCGCCATGCCAGCTTTCTTCACAACGAGGTGCCCGGAATCACGATCCCCAATCATGTCATGCAGCGAATTGCCGATTCAGGAGAGGATGCCCCGCGTGAAGGCGTGCGAATCGCTCAGGAACTGGCCGGGGAGTTAGCCCAACTCGGTGCCGGAATATACATCATGCCGCAGTTCAAGCGCTACGATCTGTCAGCAGAAATTATTGAGTATGTAAGAACGCAAACGGGCTGAGCGAGGATCACAAAGAGGGCAGATATTTATACCACCCGGCTGCTTGCTCATAAGCATACCCGGCGCGAAGGATGCGTTCTTCGCCAAGCGCCGGGCCAATGAACTGCAACCCTACTGGCAGCCCATCTGCATCGAAACCGCAGGGCACCGACACAGCGCAGATACCAGCAAGGTTGACCGCCAGCGTAAACACATCGGAAAGATACATTTGCAGGGGATCACCCACCCGATCACCGATCGCGAAGGCAGTCGTTGGGCTGGTTGGGCAGGCAATCACGTCCACAGCCTTGAACGCTTCGTCAAAGTCCTGCCTGATAAGCGTGCGCACCTTCTGCGCTTTGAGGTAATAGGCATCATAATAGCCGGCTGAAAGGGCATAAGTACCCAGCATAATCCGGCGTTTGACCTCTGGCCCAAACCCTTCCCCCCGGGTTCTCCGGTAGGTTTCCCACAGCGAGCCACCATCTACCCGAGGCCCATAACGCTGACCGTCAAACCGGGCGAGGTTTGACGAGGCTTCCGCCGGCGCAATCAGGTAATAAACAGGCAGGGCAGCTTCAGTGTGGGGAAGGCTTATTCCAGTGATTTCGGCGCCAAGATCGACAAGCTGCTCAATTGCAGTGCAAACAGCCGACGCGATACCCGGTTCAATGCCTTCGACCATGTATTCCTGTGGAATACCGACTCTGACCCCGGACAGGTCCTGCCTCAGCGCCTGCCCATAGTCCGGAACCGGCGCATCCAGTGAGGTGGAGTCGCGTTCGTCGTGACCAGCAATACCATTCAGCAGCAGGACAGCATCAGTCACCGTCCGGGCAAAAGGGCCTACCTGGTCCAATGATGAGGCAAAAGCCACCAGGCCATAGCGTGAAACCCGCCCATAGGTAGGTTTC
>JAFGNO010000176.1 GCA_016926985.1 Anaerolineae bacterium | reverse complement strand
GAAGTGCTCCATACCACCGGGAGCGATAATCTTCAGGAAGTGCTTGGCGAGGTTTTTGGGACAGATGTGGCAGCACAGATGGTGCCAATTGAGCAGGATGATCGACAACAAAGAGAAGACCTGCCCAATATCCAGGTTTCCGGTTATGTCGGGCTGCCGGGGCTGAACCGATCCAATCGCAACCAGATCACCCTATTTGTCAATGGCCGGTGGATACAGGATCAAAGCCTAGCCTATGCTGTTATTCAAGCGTATCATACCATGCTGATGGTTGGTCGTTACCCGGTTGCTGTGATAATGGTCTCGTTGCCACCGGAAGAGGTGGATGTCAACGTTCATCCGGCTAAAGCTGAGGTAAGGTTCAGAGAACCGGATGCGGTTTTCAGCGCGGTGCAGCGTACGGTGCGCAGAACACTTATTGAAAAAGCGCCCCCTCAAGCGGTACGACAGGAAATTTCCTGGGGAAACCCGGAGTGGGCAGTCCGCCGGGAGCGGCTGTCGCAGGTGACCTCCGAGCGGTTGAAACAACTCAATATCGATATGCCCATAGAGGGGCCAGGCCAGCATCGCAAGCAGTATGAAACCGATTATTCCCGGCCAGAGGCTGAGGAGAATACGCGACCTGTTCGCACCCTTCCTATGCTGCGCGTGGTGGGCCAGATTGGCGCCACCTATATTGTGACCGAAGGTCCAACAGGGATGTACCTGATCGATCAACATGCTGCCCACGAGCGTGTGCTGTATGAGCAGTTTATGGCTGAGACCTCCGGAAAGCACCAGCATTCCCAGGAGTTGTTAGAGGCTGTTGTGATCGAGCTGTCGGCTGAGCAGATGCTCCTGATAGAGGACAGCCTTGACCTGTTAATCAATGCCGGGTTCCGGGTGGAACCATTTGGGAGAAATGCGGTTCAGGTGCGCGCCTTACCGATGATCATTGCCCATGAGGAGCCGGGGGAAGCGCTGCTGGCGGCAATCGGGGAAATTGAATGCGGCAGCATGCCGGTTGAGGCAACCGCAGAAGAACAGCTTATTGCACGCGTGTGCAAACGCGCGGCGATCAAAGCGGGGCAGGTATTGAGCCTGCCGGAGATGGAAGCGTTGGTGCGCCACCTGGAACAATGCCAGTCGCCCCAGACCTGCCCGCATGGGCGCCCAACCATGCTCCACCTCTCCGCCGACCAGCTTGCCAGGGAATTTGGACGCCTGGGCGCAATCTGATCCTGCTTATGGCCCCCAGTTAAACTGGAAAATACCGCCGTCCCCGCTGATCACCGGGCTGCCCGTTGTGTCGCCGGCAACAATCACGACCCACCACTCGAAGCGGGTAACCTGACCTGCTGCTCCCTGCACATCTTGCGGAACGCGCAGGGCGTTGCTCCGGGTGACATACTCATATTCATCACCCGTCTCTACATTTCGCAGGACGACTAGGTAATACAGGCCTGCGCCAAGGGGCTGCGTGGCTGCCCATTGAAGCACAACGCTGTCCTCAGCGGCGATTGATGCGCCGTTCGCAGGAGCGAACAGTGTGGGGGGCATCAGTGTGGGAGTGGGCGTGGCAGTCGAGTCCGGTCCACCGGTCGGGGTGAGCGTCGGGGTCAGGGTTACCCGGATATAAATTTTCAGGATATCGCCTGGGCTGATGAAACAACTATCAGTCAAACCATTGTCGCGGATGATGTCACCAACTACGGTTGTATACTGGAAAGCCAGCCCGGAACAGGTGTCGCCTTCGACAACTTCATGCATCCAGTACTGCCCATCGGGCGACAGACACCGGTTTTCCGGGCTGCAGCTCTGATAGTCTCCGTCAGGTGTGGTGACAGTCTCTCCTGAGCCATCAATTGTGGGTGGAGGTGCGCCGGGGGTAGGTGTTTGCCGGGGAATACTCAGAACCTGGTACGGGTGCAGGTCATTCTCATCCACCATCCCGTTCAAGGCGAGGATTTCAGGGACGATATCGAGTGTGAAATAACCCACCTGCTGAAGGATGTAATACAGTGTTTCGCCTTCACTGACCACCCACTGGTAGGGCTCAAGGGTTGCGGTTGGGACTGGCGGTGCAGGTGTATCCGTGGCGACAAACAACGTGGCAGTCGGTGACTGGGTCATAGTTGGCATTCTGGTAGCCGTTATGGCAGCGGGCGTCTCCGACGGTTCAGAGCCACAGCCGGTCATGGCACCAGCGACAATAATGAGCACCAGCCCGATGCTAATCAGACCAGCCAGCAAGCGGTTGTTTTTTTGTGTGGTAAGCAACGGTGAATTAATTCCCATAAAAATCCCGGGTGGTGCAATAAGGTAAACCCGTTAAATCAGTACCATCAATGCCTGGTAACTTTACCCGCTTGCAAGGCGCCCGTCCAGTGCCAGCGACCCGGCAATACCCTGCATGGCCTCCAAAACCAGTGGCACGTGCTCGCCCCACAGGTCGACTCCCAGTTCCACGCAACCCTGCTCAATGTCTTCCCGGTTCACGCCAGCGGCAAAGGCCCTGTCTTTCCACTTCTTCTTGATGGATTTCACCTGAACGTCACGGATATCCTTGCTGGGGCGCACCAGCGCAACTGCAGATATCAGCCCGGTGAGTTCATCGACGGCAAACAATGCTTTATCCCGGAGGGTTTCGCGGGCCACACCGGTGTGATCGGCATGGCTGAGAATCGTCCGGATATCCTCCTCACTGACTCCCCTCTCCCGGAGGATTGGTGCGCCTTTCATCGGGTGCTCATCCAGATCGGGATGGATTTCCCAGTCAAAATCATGAAGCAGCCCAACAACTGCCCAGGGTTCCTCATCCTGCTCAAACTTTTGCGCATAGGCATGCATCCCGGCTTCAACTGCCAGCATGTGCCTGATGAGATTCTCATTGGTGACGAATTCTGTGACGATAGCAAAGGCCTGATCGCGGGTCATAGCTGGTCCTCGTAAACAACCATGTCTTTAATTATTTTTTGTGCGGCAACCTGGCGCCCAAGCACCACCGCGTCGCGGATCACGGCACCCCGCCCGATGGTACTTCCGGTTTCCAGATAAACATTGGGCCCCAGGGTGACATTTTTGTTGACCACTACCCCCGGGTCAATATGAACCGGGGGATTGATGGTGATGTCGTCGGGGATATCACTCAAAATTGCTGGCGCCGCCTGCCTGGCCAGCAAATGGGTTGCGGCTGACAACAAGTCGCGCTCAGTTTCCAGCCTGATCCTGGTGGGTGTTTCAATTGCACCCACAAAGGCCCCATCATCAATCATCATCTGGATGGCGGTGGTCAGGGCGCGCTCCCCGCTCATTTCTTTAACCGGGAGACGATCCAGGTAGTCCAACACCTGCGGCGTGAACCCGTAAACTGGCAGGGCAGTTCGGAAATCCTGGTGAGCCGCAAATGGGTCTTCAGAGGTATACATCACGTATCCACGTGGATCCAGCAGCACACCGGCGGATTTCCCGGCTTCATCTGGTGAATAATAGAGGCTCAATACAGCTGCATCCTGGGGGTGGTTGTCAAAATACTGGCAGAGGTCGGCGACGTGATCTTCGGGAACCAGGTTGTCACAACCGGAAATCACAAAAGGCGCTGTGATCATCTTGCGAGCGGCAAACAGCGCAGAAGCGGTTCCTCGCTGGTGTCCCTGGAGTGCAAAAGACAACTCTACATCGCGGTGCCAGTTGCTTGACAGCCAGACGGCCACGCCCCCTTCCCGTTCACCAACTACCACGCTGAAACGCCTGATTCCCGCCTGATAGAACCCATCCATCACGTGCGCAACAAGGGGCTTGCCCAGGGCTGGGATCATGGCAGCGGGGCGTGTCCGGGTGAGTGATTTCATCTGACGGCTTGGACTTGCGGCCATGATGATGGCATGCTCAATCATAGGTCTCTTTCCACCTCAGTGTATTATGCCGTCACGCCTGCAGGGTCTTGCAACTTCCTTGCCGGCATTTTAACATGAGGGACAGGACGCCACAATGTACAGACAACTGTCAATTAGGGGTAAAATAGGGATACTAGGTATCCCTACCATCACATCATGTATCCAGGAGGTGACTATGGCAAAACATAAAGGGCAGTTTATCTGGAATACCTATGGCGACTGGATTGCAACCCTGGTTGATGGATTCGTGTGGGACCATCGCGGCACCTGTGTCGCCTGGGTTGAGGGAGAGAATAAGGAGGTTTTCACTGCTGATGGAGAGTGGATCGGGCAGATCAGCAAGGATTCCCGCATTCTCAGGAAGCGCACCGAACTGCGGCGGGATTTACACCCTTCACCTCCGGCCTTTCCTCCTCGCCCCGATTTACCTGCCCGCGCGCCGCTCCCCCCGACATTCAGCGAACTGCCTTATTCAATCATCGATGTCCTTGAAGAAGACCCTGATGTATTCAAACATATCTCCGACCGTCGGCCTGATATGGAATAATCGTCCTCTTTTCCGAGATTCTCTGTAAGGCTGTGCAATGGCACCTACACGCGACAACGAACTCCTTGAAAACCCGGAAGACGAGGTAATAGAAGATATCCCCATCCCCGATCATCTGCGGGGTGAGGATGATAAGGCCCGCCCTTCAATGCTCATGAGGCTTCTTGAAAGTCGCTCGGCAAGAAGGGTTCTTGAAGTACCGGCAGAAGACCTTGGCCTCGCCGAGCATCTCCCCTTCCCATTTATGGGGTTTGTCGGGCAGTTGGAGATGCGGACAGCCTTGTTATTGGCCGTTATCAACCCGAATGTAGGAGGCGTGCTGCTGATCGGGCCCCGGGGGACGGGAAAAACCACTGCTGTCCGTGGTCTGAGCGATCTGCTGCCATGGGTCCCCCACAGCATCTGTGCTTATGGCTGCATGCCCGAGGATTATGAGGCCGAGGGCAGGGATGGGGTTTGTGATACCTGCGCAGAGAAACTGGAAGCCGGCGAGAGCATCACACATCTCAGCCCGGTGCGGATGCTTGAACTGCCACTCAATTCCCGACTTGAAGATGTCATTGGGGGCATTAATGAGCGAGTTGCTCTCCAGCAGGGCCGCATCCGGCTTGACCGGGGGATCCTGTCCCGCGCCGACCGGAATTTGTTGTACATTGATGAGGTCAACCTGCTTGATGACCAGCTTGTAGACGCCATCCTCGATGCCTCGGCGCAGGGGCAATACACGGTGCGGCGCGGGCCAATGCGGGCAACTTATCGTTCTCGTTTTGTACTTATTGGGTCAATGAACCCGGAGGAGGGAAAGCTGCGTCCCCAGATACTTGACCGGTTTGGCTTGCGGGTCATGGTCAGTGGGCTGGATGACCCCGCTCAGCGATTCCTGGTCTATGAGCGGATGCGCAATTACCGGACCAACCCGCGCATGTTTATACGGTTGTTTGAAAATGAAACCTACTTTGCACGGGACGAAGTGGCCTCTGCGCGTGAGCTGCTGCCCGAAGTTGAGATATCGCCGCCCGCCCAGGAACTTGGCCTGAGCCTGATTGAGGAATTGAAAATCCATTCACACCGGGCGGAATTCACCATGTTTGAAGCTGCACGCGCCTACGCGGCTGCAGATGGACGGACTTTGGTCACTGCCGACGACCTGGAAGTTACAGCGCCCTTTGCGCTGCGCATGCGCCACAGCACGTTTATCGATGAGTTTTTTGCTGCCCAGCAGAATGAGGAACATAAAATTCTCGATTTAATCACCCGGGCCAGAGAGGGTAAAGCTGATGCGGATTAATGTATCAAGGGGGGACTTTCTGGGCTTTGCAGGCCTGCTGCTGGCCTGGATTGGGGCCTGGGGGGCATGGATAACTCACAAGGCGGCTGGCCTCACCCTGAACGCGTACGACCTGGCAGAGAGGGCTGAGTATCTGCAAGAAGTCCGTTTTGGCGATATGAGCGCAGCTCCAGACACGCTGCGGTTCTCCATTGTAATGGCCTTGATTGCATTTGCTATTGCCGCCGGGTTTATTCGCCACTGGTGGATACGACTTGTGGCACGGCTCACGGCAGTTTTGCCCTGTCTGGTTCTATTCCCGCCGTACCCGCAGATCCTGTCGCCATGGCGGTCCGGGCAGTACAGGACGCAATTTATCATTGCAGCTATGCTGGTTGTGGGTGTTGCGTTGAGCTACCTGATCGATAGATTCCCGGTGCAGCGGCGGCGGATCCTGTCCATTATATTCTGCATTCCGGGGATTGTCCCCGGAATCTGGGGATACCTGTCACTGACCCGATTGTTGGGGGAATTGTATGACCTGGGGGTTTTCCCGCCAGGCTGGGGGCTCCTGGCTTATACGGCAGGGTTAAGCGGCGCAGCATTGGTTCTGCTGATTACCATCACCCGCCATGAGAGAACACAGAGGGGGCTTATGGGTATATAAACAAACACGGACAAGGGGTTAGCGTGTCCGTGTTGATAGGGATTGATGGATGATTGGGGTTATTCAGAAAGCATGCGGGTTTCAATATACTCAATGGCCTGGCCAACAGTCTCAATCTTCTGGGCTTCTTCATCGGAGATTTCACCACCGAATTCAGATTCAATTTCCATGATAAGCTCAACCAGGTCCAGTGAGTCGGCTTCCAGGTCCTCGCGGAAGCGCGCATCCGGCGTCACTTTTTCAGGCTCCACCCCCAATAAATCAACCACTATGTTACGGATACGTTCTTCCGTGCTCGCCATTTTAATACCCTCCTGCTATTAGTCCTCAGCTTAGTTCCGAGTAGTTTAGCATGATTATACAGTTCTACAAAACTGCCACCGATCGTGGGATGGGTGGCCAATCAAAACGCCAGCGTGATGAGACCCCGCCACTCTCTTATGCTATTATTGAGAGCAGCCTGTGTCAGCCAGCCGGATGCTGCCGTTTCCAATCTGGCGCCATCCCCTGTCCCTATAAAGGAACACTGTCCAATGCCCGAAGTTACGGCTCCTCATCAACCTAACCGCGATGAAACTGCGCGGCGGAAAGCAGATCATCTCCGGATCAATCTTGAACAGGATGTAACCTTCTCCCGGTTGACAACCGGGCTGGAAAAATTCAGGTTCGTGCACCAGGCACTACCCGATCTTGACCTGGATGAGATTGATACCGCCCTGGAACTGTGGGGAAGACATTTGACAGCCCCGCTGCTTATCTCGTCAATGACCGGCGGGACGGAACAGGCGGGTCAGATCAACCAGCGGCTGGCACGCGCAGCCCAGCAGGCCGGCATCGCCATGGGAGTCGGGTCTCAACGGGCAGCTTTTAACGATCCATCACTTACAGGCACATTCCAGATCAGGCAGTATGCACCTGATATCCTGCTCCTTGCCAACCTGGGCGCCGTCCAGTTGAACCATGGTTACTCGGTTGACCACTGCCAGCGGGCAGTGGATATGATCGAGGCGGACGCACTGGTTTTGCATCTCAATGTGCTTCAGGAGGCTGTCCAGCCTGAAGGTAACACCCATTGGTCGGGCCTGCTTGGGAAGATCGAGCAGGTTTGCCGGGAGTTGCCGGTCCCGGTGATTGCCAAGGAAGTTGGCTGGGGATTGTCCAAAACCGCTGCGCGCGAGCTGGCAAGTGCCGGCGTTTCAGCGCTGGACGTTGCGGGCGCAGGTGGGACATCCTGGAGCGAGGTGGAATACCACAGGGCGCCATCAGCGGCCTATGCGCAGATCGCACGTGCGTTTGCTGACTGGGGAATTCCCACAGCCCAGTCCATACAGATGGTGCGTGATGCTGCGCCGGATATAATCCTGTTTGCCAGTGGCGGGCTTCGGGATGGCATTGATATTGCCAAGTGTATTGCACTGGGGGCCACGCTGGGTGGCATGGCAGGCATGTTTTTGCGGGCCGCGGCCGAATCAGCACAGCAGATTGAGGAAAGTATCCGGGTCATCATAGCCCAACTGCACATTGCCATGCTTTGCAGTGGGGCCCAGAATCTGGATATGCTTAGGCGCACATCCCTTGAGCCCGTAGAGTGATCTTTTGAGAAAACTAAGACCCTGATGATGGCCTCTATTGAACAAGCCTTTACGCGCCTGCTTCCTTTAATTGAAGCCGACCTTCACTTTGTGCTGGAGCCACGAGATACTTATCCTCCTGATTTTTACCATATGCTTCACTATCACATGGGTTGGGTGGATAAATATGGCGCGGCGAGTGACAAGAACCAGGGCAAACGCCTCCGCCCGGTTCTGGCGCTGCTGGTTTGTGAGGCTGTCAGCGGGGGCATCGACGTGGCCCGCCCTGCAGCAGCCGCAGTTGAGCTGACCCACAATTTTTCCCTGCTTCATGATGATATACAGGATAGCAGCTCTCGCCGGCGCAACCGTGCAACGGTCTGGAAAATCTGGGGTAAAGCGCAGGCGATCAATGCAGGGGATGTTTTGTTTACGCTGTCCCATCTGGCGATCCCATCTCTGGCTGCGTACCTGCAGGTTGATTTGGACGCTGCTGCCCAACTGGAACTCCTGGGGGAAGTCTGCCTGGAGCTTACCCGTGGTCAGCACCTTGACATGGCATTTGAGCACAGGGACGATGTAACAACTGGCGATTACCTGGACATGATAGCAGGGAAGACCGCTGCGCTCCTGGGCGGGGCTGCATATCTGGGAGCACTGTCTGCATCTGCCTCGCCTGAAGTGCTGGGACATTTCAGGGCGTTTGGTAGCTATCTGGGCATTGCATTTCAGGTTCTCGATGATATTCTGGATATCTGGGGCGATCCGGACCTGACTGGCAAACAAGCTGCCATTGACATTCGCCAGCGGAAGAAATCACTCCCTGTTTTGCATGGGCTTTCAATCAGCGATGAACTGCGTGAGATATACCGATTGCCCGGCGCTTTTGATTCTCCGACCGTTGATCGGGTCGTCGCACTGCTTGATTCTGTTGGGGCGCGCCACTATGCTGAAGAGCTTGCCCGTAACTACACCGACCGGACCCTGGCATCCCTGGAAGCGGCAGACCCAAGTGGGGAGGCTGGCGAGGTACTGCGCGAGCTGGTTGGGCAGCTCCTGAACCGGCGGCGTTAGCCGGAAATTCCGGCAGGCTGTATCAGCCTATCCTGTACAACCATCAAACCAGGAGAAAAAGCCCTGTTATGAAGACCAGAATTTCGGCAGGTGACCTCAACTACCTTTGCGTGATCAGGCTGTAAAGCCTATAATGAATCATGCAGCAAATGCATATTATCAGCAGACTGTTCTTATTAGCTTCATCAGGTAGTCTAAATGCCGGATATAAATGAGACCAAGCACATAGAATCTTCCGATCCCAAATCGCTGGCGGTGCCTGATGGCTCTCTGCAGCCGGGGCAGGTTCTCCAGAGCCGCTATCGCATTCTGGGGATCATTGGAATGGGAGGTATGGGAGCCGTCTATCAGGCGCGTGACCTCCATTTCCCAACCGTTCCCAAATTGGTGGCCATCAAGGAAATGATCAATCTGGCCAAGGATCAACAGCTTCGCGAACAGACCCTCAAGAATTTCGAGCGCGAGGCGGAGATACTGGCAACACTGGCCCACCCGGCCATCCCGCAGATTTATGACTTCTTCAGCTATGGTGATCGCGCCTATCTGGTGATGGAGTTTATTCAGGGGAAGGACCTTGAAGCCATCCTTCATAGCACTGAAAGCTTTCTGCCTACTGAGCAGATCCGGCTGTGGGGCGTAGAAATCTGCGATGTCCTGTTTTATCTGCATAACCATGTGCCCGATCCCATTATTTTCCGGGATATGAAGCCCAGCAACGTGATGGTGGATCACCATAAACATATCCGCCTGATCGACTTTGGGATTGCAAAGACTTTCCAGATGGGACAACCCGGGACGATGATAGGTACGGATGGGTATGCAGCGCCAGAACAGTATAAGGGATTGGCCTCGCCATCGGCAGATATTTATGCGCTGGGGGCAACGCTCCATCATATGCTGACCCGGAAAGACCCCCGTCTGGAGCCGCCGTTCTCGTTCCATAAGCGCCTTATTCGGGATTACAATCCAAATG